>NZ_AQPL01000443.1:0-419 GCF_000395345.1 Cupriavidus sp. WS
TGGCTGGCGTCGATGCGCGCGAAGGCGGCCGCGACCGCGGCTTCATCGGTGATGTCGAGCACCAGCGGCTCGGCGCCGCCGTCAAGCCGCGCCACGGCCGCGTGCACGCGGTCGGCATTGCGGGCGGCGATGATCACGTGGGCGCCGGCCTGACGAAGGGCGGTGGCGATGGCCAGGCCGAGGCCCTGGGCGCCGCCGGTGATCAGGGCCACGCGGTTGGTTAGGGAGAAGGGGGAGGTAGTCATTTGGGGACTATACCTCAGGGGGATATGGGGGGGCGTGGTTGGTTTATTATTTTTTATCTCTCAATTACCTGGATCTTCTCTTATATTGTTTAAATTCAAATTATCAAATATTTAACTTCAAAGTCAAAGTATTTAAATCAAATACTTAAAATCAAAGTCTTAAAGTCAAAGTCA
>NZ_AQPL01000444.1:0-615 GCF_000395345.1 Cupriavidus sp. WS
TCCGCGCCACCAACCTCACCCATCGCCCCACAACCCTTGTCCCGTCTGCCTTTGCAGCCAAGCTTCGTGTTGCGAGGGAGCGAATATTAAGGCCACCAACCCACCTTGGCAAGCGTTTTCTGAAATAATTCTGTGCTATCGCCATAAGTTGACTATGGCGCATATTTGACACTCACGAATGTCGGCACGCGAAGGGCATGGCTCCGTCATGCCTCCTCATCGAGCCACAGAGGCAACAAGACCGTCCGCATGGCCTGCGCCGTCGTCACGGACTACCTGAGGGCGCCCATCCCATCCAACCCCGCCCGCAACGACACGATCAGGCGACGGCAACCTCGACACGCAGCCGCGGCGGCCTCACCAGAACCGGACCGGCTTAACTCTGAATTAGAAAAGTCTCAGTAGGAATAGGTGCAGATTGCGCTATTTTTGCAAGCATCGCCGAGACGCGCCAGTTGCCTTACCACCCGCCGCCGGCCCCTCGGCCCCACGGAAGAACAGTGATGCGGCCCACCTCCAGCACCAAGCACACCCTCAAGCTCGCGGCCTCCCTCTGCCTCGTGGCTCTCATTTTCGGCAGCGCCTACGGCCTGTTCGGCTCGCCCGCCGCGGCCG
>NZ_AQPL01000445.1:0-15777 GCF_000395345.1 Cupriavidus sp. WS
CCTCGCCCGCCGCGGCCGAGCTGCCGGCGGCGGCGAATGGCCCTCATGCCAATGGCATGCTGTCGCTGCTGATGGATGTCCTCGGACCGATTGCCGCGATCCCCGCCCTGATCGGCATCTGGTCGCAGCGATTCCCGTTTGTCGGCGGCCTGGTGCTGGCCTGCCCCGCCATCGCGGTATTGCTGCTGCACCGGTTTGTCATCGGCTGACCCGGCCAGGAACCAAACCCCGCGATCCGGCGCCCAAACAGGAACGCGGCATCCGCCGCGACCCCGGAAGGTCATCATGAACTACTTTGCGCGGAGCCTGCTGGCCGCCTGTGCCGTCCTCGTCCTCGCCGGCGGCTGTGCCAGCCCGGCCGGCGACGGCAGCGGCTCCGGCATCACTACCTACGGCACCGTGGACATCGGCATTTCGAGCGAGAGATCGAAGTAGCGCGGCGGACCGCCGCCGCAGCCACGCCGCCCGCTGGACGGCGAAAAAAAAGAGCCCGCAGCGCGGGCCCTCCAATTAGCGATCTCAATTGCCCTGAAGGCTCTAGTAATCTAGACGCCATTTCCCGTTCGTACCATCAGGGTAAACGGAAGACCACACCAAAAATCCGCGCCATATTGCCGCCAATACCCAATGGCATTAGCCACCGGCCGCGCCAAAAAAAAGCCCGCGCAAGGCGGGCTTAATAATCAGTTGAAGAAAGCCCCGTATTCGAGGGCAAGCACAGTGTATGAATTTGCCGCCCCCGCACGAATTAGGGGAATCCCTTTGCCGGCGCGGCAAAGCGGGCTGCTGGCGAGGTCAAGTGCCCGTCGCTGCGCCCTGCGCCTCGCCTGCATGAAAACCATATTCGAAGTTAGAGGAAAAACTCGACCCGCGGCGAGCCGGCAGCGTGCGCTCAGGCCGCCTCGAGCGACACTTCGTCGCCCGGCTGCAAATGCGCGCGAGCTTCCTCGAACATGGCGTCCACCCCCGCGCGCGTCCGTACCGCATGCATGCGGCGCGCATCGGACAGCACACGCCGCCAGCCGCGCCCGCCGTGGATGCCACGGTGCAGGCCCAGCATGTGACGCGTGACCGCGCCCATATAACCGCCCTGCTCCACCAGGTCGCCGATATAGCGCTGCATCGCCAGTTCCACTTCGAGCCGGGACGGCACCGGCGTCCGCGCGCCATAGAAGCGCGTATCCACCTCGGCCAGCACATAGGGCTGGTGATAGGCTTCGCGGCCGATCATCACGCCGTCCACGTGCGCGAGATGCGCATCCATCTCGTCGTGCGTCACGATACCGCCGTTGATCAGGATCTCGAGGTGCGGAAACTCGCGCTTCAACTGGTAGGCCACCTCATAGCGCAGCGGCGGGACCTCGCGGTTCTCCTTCGGGCTCAGGCCCTTCAGGATCGCATTGCGCGCATGCACGATAAAGGTCTCGCAGCCTGCTGCCGCGACCTTGCCGACAAAATCGCGCACGAAGTCATAGTGCTCGATCGTATCGATGCCGATGCGGTGCTTGACCGTCACCGGCACCGACACCGCATCGCGCATCGCCTTCACGCAGTCCGCGACCAGCTCCGGCTCGGCCATCAGGCAGGCGCCGAACGCGCCACGCTGCACGCGCTCGGATGGGCATCCGCAATTGAGGTTGATCTCGGCATAACCCCACTGCTCGCCGAGCCTGGCGGCCGCCGCCAGGTCGGCCGGCTCGCTGCCGCCGAGCTGCAGGGCCACCGGCTGCTCCGCCGCATCGAAATCCAGGTGCCGCTTCACGTCGCCATGCAGGAGCGCCCCGGTCGTGACCATCTCCGTGTAGAGCCAGGCGTGGCGGCTCAACTGCCGGTGGAACATGCGGCAGTGGCGGTCAGTCCAGTCCATCATCGGTGCGACAGAGACTCTGCGAGCGCCTATAGCAGCCATTATTCCTTTTAAATCAGTCATTTCCTGTCGAATCGGCTGGACCGATCCTTACCAATAACACATCACATTTACCGTCATTTCTGCTACGATTGCTACAAGCACAGGACGGAAAGTGGCTTCCATCATCAAGATAGGGGACAAGTGGCGCGCTCAGATAAGACGCAAGGGCCACCCCACTATCACGCGCACCTTCGACAAAAAGGCGCTGGCAGAACGCTGGGCTCAGCAGGTAGAAATCGACGTGCGGAACGGAGGGTTCGCCGACGATCGGAGATTGGCCCAGTTTACCATCGGGGCACTAATCACGAAGTACGAGGAAGAAGTTGGCAAGCTACGCCCGATCGGCCGTAGTAAGGCTGGCGCCCTCGACATGCTGAAGCGGCACCTCGGGGAAACCTCACTCGCCAGGTGGGACGAGGCGGCGGTCCTGGACTACGCCAAGAAACGAAAGAAGATGGGCGCCGGCGGCGTGACCGTTGGGATGGAATTTACATACCTAGACGGCGTGCTGGAAATGGCCCGCTCGCTGTGGAAGCTGCCTCTTCCCCCCAGCCCAATCGCCTCTTCGCGCAAAAACCTTAGGTATCTCGGCCTCATTACGAAATCCAAGCGCAGAGACTGGCGGCCGACTCCAGCAGAAATCGATGACATCTGCGAGTGGTTCCGCAAGAAGGCGCGGCAGCGCATCCCTATGTGGGACATCATCCACTTCGCCATCGCAACGGCCATGCGCGCGAGTGAAATTACACGGCTTCGTTGGGATGACATCCACCCCGCAGACCGAACCATCCTTATCCGCGACAGGAAGGACCCGGAGGAAAAAATCGGGAATGACCAAACCGTCCCCCTTCTCGGCGAGGCCTGGACCATCGTACAACGCCAGCCCCGCAGTGGAGATTTCATCTTCCCCTACAACGCGCCAAGTTTCTCGTCGCTATTCCCTCGCGCTTGCAATACGCTAGGGATCGTGGATCTTCGCTTTCACGACCTGCGGCACGAGGGCGTGTCGCGACTTTTCGAAAGCGGCTATACCATCGAGCAGGTGGCCTTGATCAGCGGCCATAAGGACTGGAGGCAACTGCAGCGGTATACGCAAATCAGGGCAAAGAATCTGCACAGGAAACTTCCCACGCCCCTGGACAAATCCAAGCGAAAGCCCAGGCCACAGGTAGGTGCAGTTATCGGCTTCGCTGCGAAGAGGAGGCCAGCAAGGGTTGGCTGAGTAAGCGCTCTCAATTCCTGGCAGCCCCTCAGTATGAAGGATCGCCCCGCTACCGTTGCCCTCTGGAGCAGAGCCACACAACATGCCGTTCGCGGCGGAGCTCCGGACAGGTAGAAGGTCTGCCCGGACTACGCACTCAATAATCTACAGCATCCGCAAACCGTTGGCAGGCCATAGTGTATCCGCACTCCGCCCCCTCTATACCGTCAGAAATGCCGCCAGCAAAGAAAGCCACATCACACTTTGCCCACGATTGCCTGACAAACAAGAAGTCGAACTCGTTTTAAACGGAAGCCTGCCTACGCAACTAGGGGATACCAATGCCAAGCACGATAGCAGGTCTGCGCCGCCTCCTCCACTAATCGTCCTGACCTGGCCCCAGCCCCCTTCAGGAAAGCCCCTTTCTTCAGCAGGTGATTAAATGCTGCTCGCTCTTCGCGACCCGAATCTTTAAATAGCAAATGATCGGCACAAAGTTGCGTGAAGAAAGAGAAGAAGTCCATCTGAGCGCATGGCAACCGTACGTTTCGGAGGACGCCATCAAAGCAGTCCTTGACTTCGCAATCAACTCGATAGTGTTCTGTTACATATGGCGCAAGTTCGGCGAAGCTTCGTAACTGCATATGAAACGTTGGGTGTCCCAACTCGCTCAGCGCGAAATCATAGTGAGCACCATAAACGTGAACCAATGCCCCTTTCGAGCGTCGGAAATAGGCGGCCTTTGTCGAGAAGTCATGCGTCAGCAATACGCGACCGCTTGCAAGTGAATCTGCCTGAATGCCGAGTCGGCCTGCCACCACGATATAGAGATCCGAGGAAACAGCATCTGCACGCTCCGGCAGATTAAATACAACCGGCTTAAGCTCGAATGTGATTACTCCTTCAGCTGAATTCGCTGCAGGAGTAATCACATTCTCACCGCTGTCCGGCCGCACCTCGGCAACGCTATTCAATTTCGGCAATGCCCCCGTGACTTCATTCCACTGCTCGATGAGATGTTTTCGAGCACTCAGAGCTTGACGATTCATTTAAATACCAAGAATAGGAGCCCATTCATCATAAAAATCACGCTCTATGCGACACAGACGCGCACCACGCGGAATCCAGCTATTCGACCCGACTGAGCACTCAGGTTTTTGGCACACAGTTCGACGAGTGAACGGGCACAAAAAGCCGCCATTTACCCCATCGCACCGGCTGCAATTATGACGAGCCAGTTTACGGCCAAGCTTCACCTCGACGGCTTCCCGATTCATTTCACCGTTGGTCTCCACGCTCAAGTCTTCAGGCAAAGAGGACGAAAACTCCTCTAAAAGCTCGTCAACGCCGGATAGCCAAAAGTATCGATCAAGCTCGGAAAATGGCCCCGAGTAGGATGCAGTTGCGAAGAGATCGCAGAGCTCATCCGTCTCCGTTTCAGCGCAACCGATATACGCAGCCAGTGACCGACTTGATAAAATGGGCCCAGGAAAACGCAAAACCGAATTGAGTAATAAATGCCCTACGATGTAGCACAGCAGGGTCCGCTTTTCCTCAATTGGAGGATCGACATCATCCGGTGCGGTTCGAATAATTCGGTCAAGTAGAGCCCCATTAGATGTTCCCAATCGACCACCGTAGAGGCCAAATTGCGTCTCCAAATTCGAAGCATTCAAGAGCTCAGCCAGCACCGCTGCTGGGCTACCCTTCTCAAGTAGTGCGGGATTTGCCACGAGTTGTTCGCGGATCCATTTAAACCCACGATAGACGCTCGCAATGAACTTTGCCGATTCGCCTTCGTCGGTTGGCACGCGTAGCTCGAATAGATTGGGTTCCTTGGGCAGCGAACTGTGGTTGCCTCGCGAGTAGTCACCAACGGGTATCGCGCGAGACTGGCACCATCCAACAATACTTGACCCAAATAGGCCGGTTCGCCCCTGCGAAGTCAAATCGTAGTCGGTAACCACCAAGACAGTTTTGCCATCAACCAGTTTGTCGAATGCGCCCAACGCATCGGTCTCTTCCTTGGTCGGCTCCCACGTCCGTATATCGACCTCATCCTCGCCAAGCAGCTGCTTCAGCTCGGTAGCGAGTTCCTCCAACAGCTTGTGCGTATCGTCTATCAACAGTAGGGAATACATTTCATTCCTGCTCAGCAAGTGGCAATTTGATACGAACACATGTGGTAAATCCGGGAGGTGGTGACACAACCTCCACCCGCCCGCCATATCCCTCGACCCCCCGCTTAACGAGCGACAAGCCTAGTCCCATACCTGAACCTAGTGGATCACGATTTGACGATGTTGTGGTAAATAGCGGGTCGAATACACGATGCCGCAAGGATGATGGAATACCGACTCCAGTATCCGAAACCTCCAGAAAGTGCCAATTCTGTTCATTCCACGCCCGTAGTGCAATCCTGTTATCACCCGGGCCCGACTGCGCTGTCACGGCCTTAAGTGCGTTCGTATAAAGGTTCAATACCAGGCCGTTGTATAGCGATACAGGAACGAGTGGAGCGAGCACGTCGCCTCCTGCATTTACTTCGAGTGAAATGTCGCGGTCCGCCGCATATTTCCCAAACACACGGATAGCCTGCTGGATTCTCGGTCGCGCGGGGTACGGTTTCGTGGGTCGCGACGAAGCTCCGTGAATATACCCCTGCGAATAGGTAACGAACTCACGGAGGGTACCCATGTGCTCCGAAATCGAATCAGCGGCTTCTTTGAAGCTACTGTCACGCTTGGCCAGTTTGAGTAGCTTCTGCTGCGCTCTCTCCAACTCATCCAGCGCAGTTCCAAACTCGTGAGTCATAAAGCCGGCGACCACGCCAAGCATACTCATGACTTCCAAAGTTGATTCACGTTGCCGCGACCGCTCTTCATGTTGCTCCGCGAGCACCTGCGTCTGCGCAAGACGCTTTACGATGCGCACTCTCTCATCTTTAGAAATTCGAGGATTAGCCTCAATTTCTTTAATGGCCTCTTGCGTTTCTGCTCGGAGCGAGCGTAGCAATTCGTCTCGCTCATTTCGCTCCGTTTCTTGTTGGAGCTCACGATCCGCCGAAGCAATAGCCTCAACCGCGCCGCGAATCAAATCACGTAGACGGCGAAATGTCTGATTATCGACAAAGCCCTCGCGGTCGGCAGCCGCGATCAAGCCCTCATCGCTATCCCCTCCATCTCGAGTTCGCCGCCCCGTAACCTGAACAACACCAACCAACTGCTGCGAATATGGCAGACGGAGCATGTAGTTCAACTGCGTGGACTGCTGCGTCGGCTCATCCATTGGAAAGTGCTTTTTCGCAATACTTGAACGAGGCTCCCGCGCACTCTTCGCAGTATCTGATGCTAGCAGCAACCAGTCGTCAGACTCAAATCCGTAGGGATGAACACGGAAGGTTCTGTCAAATACCGCAATACCCGAATGCTCCTTCACCCAAGTCTTTGCTCGCCGTCCGTCGACAGGCCGATGTGTGAAAGTTCCTTTACGCTGGGGGAAAAAGCGAATGTCAGCATAAACCCCACCAATTGAATTGGCGAAATGGTCTTCGATATCAATTACAGGCTCATCCACATCGCGACGAAATACCTGTAACTTCATCCGCTCGCCATCAAGTTCCAAAACAGCACGAAGAACGAAACTATCTAATACCGCTCCTGCCACGTCCCCATCGTCATCGTCCTCGTCGCCCGAAATTTTCAGTGCAAAGCCAGGATCTTGTTTACTCGATCGACTTCTTGCAGATTTCCGTGCTTGCTTCTTTAACAAGGACTGATATGGAGTGACAACGCCGATTGCCGCGGTTCTAACCGAATAGAGATCGATAGACTGGGCGCTTGGACGCAACTTGGTAATCCGCAACGTCGTACCCGTTACAGCGTCGGCGGGTGCACGAACGAGACGGTATGGAACCTTTATCTGACCGAGATCTTCGTGCTTATCAAAATCTACCCAGTCAAATTCGGCTACAAGTAATGTTTTCTCATTTCTCTTTGCGTCGAATGCAATTGACTCCAAATGTAGCGCCCGCCCCAAAAAACGCACAGCAAAGCGGCCTATTCCTTTCTCTCCAGTAATAACTCGACCATATTCACTACTCGTAGCGAGCGCTTCCTTGGAGCTGGTACCAACCCTCATCCAACCGTTTTTGAATGCAGTCAAGGTCATGCCATGACCGGTATCCGTCACCACTATCCGGTCGGGCGCTTCATGGACTATTTCACAGGTCGCCGCGTCAGCGTCATAGGCATTTTTTACGAGCTCGAGCAAAGCAACCTCCGGTTGCTTCACCAAACGCTCGCCAAGTTCTCGAAGGATGCGGCTCTCGATTGTGAAACTGAGTGTCCCCTTATCAAGCAGTTGCGGCACCTTGGCTACGGTCATTTCGAAGAACCTTTTTCACCTGCGATCGTATTGAGTAGCGTATTGAGCTGGTTAATCTCAATCTTCTTTAAGCCATTCGAATGAGGAACAATATACTCCGTCAAATCCAGAGCCCTCAACGCAGCTGCAACGCTGCCGCGTTTTTTTTGAGAAACCCCGTAAATACCGCATACACTACCGACCGCCCTAGCGCCGATTGAATTAACAACGACTTTAGGAAACGCTCCACGAAAACCAGTGGCCACGAGCAATGCCGGAGTATCAGGCATGGTGAACCCCCACCAACACTCTCGATTCAAACATGTGGATGTCTGATATTTATCGGATGGGATGGAGTCCAGGTACGCCTTTAGCCGAGTAGAAGGCTTTCGATCAGTGCGAATCAGCCAGCATTTTGCGCCGGCGAGACGAAATTGGTCGTTGAATACTTTTTCGCTCAACACTGTGCGAGTCGGATCTAATCCTCGAAGCGAGGTTACACAAGGAACAACATCCGTATCGACTACCAAACCGGAGCGAACCCTCTCCCCTTCAGTGAGAGTAAGCACCTCTTGCGTGCCGGGACTGAGGCCACGCTTCGCCCGAACGGCACTGGCACTACTTTCACGACGAGTGGAGTACTTCAACACACCACGATCACTTCCTGCCTCCGTCTGCAACACACGAAAGCTACCGTCCCCTCCCTCCTCGAAAAACGCCCACCGCCCCGATCCTTCTCGCTTGTCAACAATAGTGATCGAGGAAGTAGTCAGGACTCGATTGAACGTATCGTCTAGCAAACGATAGACGCGGACATCCCAACCGTTCTGGCGGATGAAATTGCGCAACGCTTGGGCCGACGGTCGAGACACCCACTCGTAGGGGATTACAATGGCCACCAACCCGTCGGGCTTGGTGCTCGCAAGCCCAAGTAGGAAGAAATACTGCCACGCATTGGCGAGTCCCGACAGTTTCACTCCCGTCCGCTCTACCAAACAAGCGGCCGCCTCTTGCCGCCAACCCTCAGGCAGATCTTGATTGCGAACGTATGGGGGATTCCCTACGCAGATATCTGCATCATCAATTTTCGCCGAGAAGGCGCATTGGGGCAGCAACGTGGCTCCGCGCGGCAACGAGGCAGTCGCACACCGCGTAGCGTCGATCTCGTACCCGATATAGCGCTTGTACTGGCCTTGCCGAGCAAATCGGCCGTCGCCGGCGCCGAAATCCACCACCGTATCTACTGAGGCACGCCGCTCGCGAATATGTGCCCATACAGCCGCTACAATCTTGCTCGGCGTGTCGACCTGGCACCGGTCCAGGTAAAGTTCAACCGATTCGGGACTTCCCCAACCCTCGGTTAGTCTGTTCAGACTCAAGTCCTCATCCATCCAATCGTCCTTCAAGCTTATGCTGGGTGGCTTTGTCTATTTATAGGGAAGAGCAAGCCATAGGCTAGCAGCGTCAAGGGCTTGCATTATGTAACACATTCGAGACGCAAGCCAGTTAGCGACCGCCCTTACCCCTCCGTATTCTCATTGTCACCAAGTGGTCCGGCGCCAAATGGGACG
The DNA here is from genome assembly GCF_000395345.1 of Cupriavidus sp. WS. NCBI lineage: Bacteria > Pseudomonadati > Pseudomonadota > Betaproteobacteria > Burkholderiales > Burkholderiaceae > Cupriavidus > Cupriavidus sp. WS. The sequence continues at coordinate 9,047 of NZ_AQPL01000445.1, forward strand.
TCCCAGATAACACTCACCAGACAGGGCCGCCATTCTCCGCCCGCTTGGCTGGGCGCCAAGGAGCCAGCCGGCAATTCGCTCGGCAGCGCTGCGCACTAGAACTTGTAGCCGCCTCTCCTCCAAGGTAGCTATAGCTAGGGTGTTTCTGGCAATTGCCAGACGAGGTTCGAGGGAATCCGAAGGGTTTTGCCGCAGCCCCCCCCCCCTAAGAGGGGGGTATCCCTTATTGCGCGCCAAACTGATTTCAGCGCGTTTCTGCACCCAACGCTGCGGTGTCTACCTGCCCCTTCACCCGCAATCGGTCGACCTTGCCGTTTTCATTTACTTTGTCGCGAGCAAGATTGCGCGAATCTGGCCTTGATCATCCTTGAGGTCGCCTTTTAGTTTGCAAGCGAAGCGTTCGGGTTGAGGGCTACTCACGCCAAGCCGCAAGCGCCACAAAGCGACACCCCGACATTGACGTCGTTTATGCCGTATACGCCACAAAAACAGCATTGCGGCAGGCGCCCCATTCGGCCCTTTCCGGCAAATTGTACCGCCCCGAAGCTGTCTTTACTGCTGCGCCTGGTTCAACGTGTCGCGGACGGCGTTGTAAGCGTCGATGCAGGCATTGGCGTCGCGGATCCCGCGGTCGCCGTCTCGGGCGATGGCGTCGAGAGCTGCTGCAGCCTCTGGAGCAAGTTCGGCTCGCGCCTCACTAGGTCCGCCGGCAGCGCCGGGATCTGCGGAGGCGCCACCGCTGGCCTGACAAGAACGGACGGCGATGGACAGCCGGCGAGTGCCAGCCAAGTACTCAGCACGAGCAGCAGCTGCAGCGTTTTCTTCACGATCTCTCTCCTCTTTGGCATGGGCCACCACGGCCGCAATCGCCTCTCCGGCCGCGCGCTCCAGCCCGCGGTACTTCGTCACCTGGTCGGCCTCCGCTCGCGTGGCAGCCTCCCGTTCGCGGGGGATCTCCAGCCGCAGCTCGGCCAGCTCACGCCCATAGCGATTGCCCTGCAGCCACCAGGCGAGCGCACCGCCCAGGACCGCGCCGGCGGCCACCATGAGAAAAGCCGCCACCAGGCGGCTCTTCCAGGCGGCTAGAAACTCAAGCGCCTTTGCCATGCCGGCCCTCGCTCTGGCGCAGCCTGCGCTTGAAATAGGCCTCCAGCGCTTGCGCACCAACAATGCCGAGCGCACTGCCAATGGCCAGCAGCGGCAGCGTGCCCAGGTCTGGGAACTGGATCAGCGCGACGCCGGCCACCATCGAAGTGGCCGACCCCAGCACCGAACGCGCGATTACCAGGCGTACCGTTAGCGTTTCGTCGCTGGCCAGCAGCTTGCCCAGCCCAACCATTGCGCCGCCGACCACCAGCATCCAGAACGTTTGTTCATGGCTCTGCATGTAACCCCCTACCCTTGAATGAATTGTTTGGCGCGCACGTAGCGCTGCAGGCGATCGTCCAACCCGTTGTAACCACCGTTGATGCGCTTCGTCAGCGCGCGCTGGTCACGCTGGCGGCGGGCCGATTGATGAGCGCGCTCTAGGAGGCTTGCGATGAGCGACATGAGGCATTCGGCAAGAGCCAGGCCAAGAAGCGCGCCCTGACCGACGAAGAGCAAGCGCAACTGACCGAACTCCAAGCCCGGGCAGCGGAGATGGACCAGCGCAATGCTGCCCTGGATGTTGACGACGAGGACCTGCTAGTGAAACTGGGCAGCGTGGAGGCACAGATAGAAGCGCTCGAAGCCAGCATGGCCACCTACACCGACCGTCAGAAGGCCAAGGCCGGTACCATCGTCACGATCACCCATGAAGGCGTGCTGGAGGTCCACCGCGGCCTCATCAAGCCGACCAGCCAAAGACCTGCAGCGCGACGATGACGGTAGCGGCCGCCAGGGTAACGGCAAGGACAGCGCCCCGGAAGAGCCGACCGAGCGGCCGCTGTCGGAGAGCCTGATGGCCAAGCTCACCGCGCACCGTACCGCCGCCCTGCAGGCGCTGGCTGCCGGATCGCCTGCTGTCGCGCTTGTTGTCCTGCTCCAAGCCTTGGTGTCTCAAGTCTTCACGAAAGTGAACTACCGCTGGCGGTACCAGGCACTGGCCAAGATTCAGGCGAGCGACCAGCGCGGCATTATCCAGCGCGCGGCCGACGACCTGGAGGCCTCCCCCGCCTGGCACAGCATAGAGGCCAGCATCGCCGGCTGGGAGGATCGCCTTCCGGGGGAGGATCAGGATCTGTTCGCTTGGTTGCAGGGGCTGAGCCAAGCCGACCAGCTCGACCTACTGGCCGTTTGCGTCGCCCATACCATCGATACTCAGGCCACGCGCGAAGACTCGGCAGTGCATGGACACGCGAACCAGCTCGCGGCCGCAGTAGATCTGGACATGGCCGACTGGTGGCAGCCCACCGCCGGCTCCTACCTGGCCAGCGTACCCAAATCTCGACGGATGGAGGCCGTACGCGAGGCGGTTAGTGAAGAGGCCGCCACCAGCATCAGCACCATGAAAAAGGACGCCATGATCGGCGCGGCCGAGCAGCACCTGGAGGGGCGCCGCTGGCTGCCGGCCGTGCTGCGCCGGCCCGCCGCCGACGGCGAACCCGCGGCCGATACGCAGGCATCCGGCGCGAGATCCGGCAGGCCGCCCATCCGGTACCGCGACGCCGACGGCAATACCTGGACGGGCCGCGGCAAACAACCCGGCTGGCTCTCCGCAGCGCTGGCCGATGGCCAGAGCATCGACGCATTCCAGGTGCAGTGATCGCCCCCCCTCGGACCACTAGGAACCACCACATGAAACGGAATCGCAACAAACAGCCCCTCACCCCGGAGTCCACCATGGATAGTCTCGGCGCCCGCATCCCGGCCGCTCAACGCCTCCGGTTCGCGGCCATTTCAAACAAGCGCGTGCCCCCTCCCCCGCCCATCCATTCGGATGACATCGCGGTTGAAACGCTGGCTACCGCGATGAAAGCAAAGATGGCGTTTTCCCGCACGAAGAAGGGCCGGCGCGGCTGGGATAACCCGCTGGAATGCTCCGGCGAGCGCCTTGCCATTCTGTTCGCTGAGAGCCTGGCCAAGGGCGATCCTGTGGACACCGCCAACTATGCCGCCATGTTGCATGCACGTGGCATCGCGCACCGGTTGATCGCCGAGCAGGCTCTACGCGCGCTGCTGCGCGGCAGTCGCGAGCTATGTAAGGCAGATACGGTTAATGCCGACCGCTACCTCAAGCTTCGCGACGTTCCCGCCGACCAGCTCGGCACGCCTGGCGCCCCGTGCATCTCGATGCCAACTGGATTCAAGACCGGCCACCACATAAACGGAGCCGAGGCCGACCAGGCAGTCGATTCCCTTCTCCACACGAGAGCAGAGGCATGACTACCATCTTCCTATTGCTAGCTCAGTACGGTGCCACGGCAGTAGTGCCCATTGAGCGCGTGGCCGGCGACTATTTCAGCCACCTCTCTTCGGACAAGCTATTGCGAAAGATCAGTTTGGGAGAGATACGGTTGCCCGTAGTTCGAATTGAAGGCTCAAACAAGTGCGCCAAAGGGATTCACGTTGAAGACTTGGCAAGATACATCGACGAACGCCGGGAAGCCGCGATAAAGGAATGCACTCAACTCTGCGGCTATTGACCGTTTGAGACAAGAAGCGTGTCCCAGCAAGACTTACGCAGTCAGGCTTCTATGCTGAGTGACTGACCACGGCACGCTTCCGTCAATTCGCAGCACTCTGAGATGCATTAATACCCGTCGAAACTGGCGCGCCCCTCGGAATGCGACTGTCATCCTTCATTCGAATCTCCCCGCTGCGCTCATCAATATGCACACGATCTCTCAGAAGTCCCCTGTGGGCTTGCCCCAGGAGCTGGTCAAATTTTCGAATCTTCCGGGAAGACACTAGCGCACCAAAGAATGTGTGCGGTCGCGCAACCTGGACCCCTGTACCGAGAAGAAATAGTGCACAAAGAGCTACTGCCAAATAGCGGACATCCCATCCCGAGTACTTATCAATCCAAATGGAAAAAACCCCAGCCGCGAGCGAGACTACAACGAATGCTTTCGAGATAGCGCTATAAACACCATCCTCCCAAACTTTGCAATCGGAGATTTGCTTCTCAAGGAATCGAGTCTCTTCAGCGTGGATTTGGGTGGCTTGGCGCTCCCGCTCAACTCTCATAGCCTCTTCAGTAGCGAGTAGCCGCTCCTCCAAGCTTGAGACCTTCGCCGCACTGTGCGCCTCCACTTCCTTCACTCGCTCTTCCAGACCGCCCGACTTAGCCGTTACCAGAGCGATACTCTCCTCAGCTGCCTTCAACTTCTCCTGAAGCTGTGCAAGGCTTTCCTCCTTCTCTGCAAGTTCGCCGGCGACCTTCTGCCGCTCCAGCTCCCCAGCAGCCTCGCCAGCGGACTTCATTACGATATCGATGATTTCCTGATAATTGTCCTTGGTTACGATACTAGGATCACCTAGCGTCGCTCGGCTGAGCACCTCAATACCGCGAGTAGATCGACTCCACACGTTGAACGTTTTTGTCAATTCATAGTGGTGCTCCGCATCTGCCAATTTCGCGAGCGTCTCTCGCACAGCATCGACCGATGCGGGAATAGCGGCGCAATTTGCCAATAGTAGCGCTTGAGAAATCGCCGGTGCATCGCTGTTTCCACGCACCAACCAGAGTAGTGCGGCAAGAGTCCGATCCGTCATGCATGGCGGCATATCATCCCGCGTTTGAACATGCTGTGCGATCAGGCTATCCTCAGAGAGGACTGCCAGCTTCGGGTTTCTGGTCAAGAAGTAATATCGAGCGGCGCCAAAATCTGAGCGCGACGCTGTTTTTCCGGAACGCAAGCGCATGACGGCAGCAACAGAGGCAGCATCGCGTTCTTGTGCCAAATCGTTCCCATAAGGACCGATAGCTGAATATAGATTATTCTCCGCTGCAACAGAAAAATACTGCTCGGTCACCTTTCCTGACGGGGCCTTCGCAATTGTCACACCAAGATCTTTGACAAATCTCGTCACTTCAATTTGGATCGCTTCTGCACGAGCGACAAATTCTGCGCTCTGCCGCATCCGAAGACCAATATTCCCATGACCGTTCCGCTGCTTGTAAGCCGCAAGAGCGGCCTTTATATTGTCTCTAACTTCATCTACGGAATGCTCAAAAGCCTTGAGCGTCGCCCCCGCGCCCTTTAATCCATTGATGAGATCCGTTGTTGCAAGGTGCCGATCAATTGAGTCAAGATCCAATAGATCCATCAATAATGGACAATCCAAAACAAACGTCACACCCTTGAAATCGCCTGGTTTATCAGGAGTCCGGTAGTTCAGCACCACCTCGGATAATAGCGCACTACTAGCAAGGCGCCCCAGCAAATCAAAGGTAGGTTGATTGGACTCCTTTAGATTCTTTACAAACAACCCAAACAGCACATTAAAGCGAATTGCAGTTTGCGCTTCCTGAATCTGCTCAGCTTGTTTTGCAGGATCCTTGGGCACCGACAGAGTGGCGCGCTTATCGCCCACACCGGATGCCTTGACTTCTTGGTCTTGAGATTTACGACTAAGGGCTTGCACGTTGGCTGCAGGCAGTTGCTGGAGCCGGCTGACGAACTCGCGCTCGATTACATCATCTCCTGGAATGTCGAGACGATGCACAGAAAACTGCTCCGCAACGAACTTTGCGAACACGCCGATCAGAGACTCAACCTCTGAAAGGGCTAGCGGCTGCTCGACAGAAATGTCGTCGGCAATTCGGTAGGCGGCTACGTTACTTAAGCGCTCATGGAAGTCCCGCACTAGCCAGCCGCGCCCCTCGAGGCTGGGGACTAGCTTCTCGAGCGCGTACTGATGCACGGTGGCGCCATATGATGCTCGAAGCGCAAACGAGAGTTCGGCAGGGTCAAATTTTTGGCCTCTGCGGGCATGAAGCAGTGGCGCGAGAATTGGTACATAGCCTTCTATTAGGCTTATACCACTCTCTCCATTTTGCTTACCAACATTCAAGAGATATGCAAACGTTATCTGACCGTTCGAGGATTTCGGCATGACATGACCCGGCAGCCCAACTGTGAAGGACTAGATATTACCCGGAATGTCGACACCGGCGCACTTGCGAGTAATTACCTATTCCCTGCGCCACACCGCCGGCCAGCATCTTGGCGTTGTTCCTCAGCTGCCGGCGAGTGCAGAGTGCAACATCGGTGCTACATGACTTCGTAGCACCGGCTGCAGCCGTTACCCAGCCTAGCTGTACCGTTCTCCGCTCCCCCAATCCATCATCGGGGCGACGGAAATACGGCGGGAATTTGGATTCATCGTGCTACGGCGTCAAACGACCGCGCATCGCGCGGCCAGCCAGGAAGAAAGGAAGGCCAAGAGTATACGGCAGCGCGCGCCGGCGCGCTGCCGCGGCCGGCATCCGCCTGACGATGCCGCGCCGACCCCCGGCCTAGTTCACCCGCCCCGCGTCGATGGTCTGCATGGCCGACGCTTCGGCCAGCGCCAGCGCCGCCTCCGCGGTGGGCGCGATGCCGGCGTCCTCCTCGAAGGAAACCTGCGGGGCATCGCCGCCGAATGCGTCGGCGATCACCACCGTGGCCGAGAAGCCGCCGCCGGCGCACGCCACCGCGCGGGTCAGCACGGCGTAACCGCCATATTCGAATGTGCGCTCCATCGCTCCCTCCCTCTACCGGGCATGACGCCATCATAGATGGAACCGCGCCGGCCGGGGCGGG
>NZ_AQPL01000446.1:0-4436 GCF_000395345.1 Cupriavidus sp. WS
GCCGGCCGGGGCGGGCCGTCAAGCCGCATTCAGCGACGGCGGGAACACGCACCAGCCGCAGTCGCCATGCCGGAAGAAGAACATCGAGAGCTGGCCGGACGGGCCCGCCACCTCCACCCGCACGCAGCCGCCCTGCCCGGCGCGCGCGCCGCGCACGCGCGTGATGCGCGCCGGCGCGGCCAGCCGCGCGCCGAGCCACTTGTCGATCAGTCCGCGCAGGGATACCCGGGTCGTTTGCATGTCAGTCTCCTGGCAGGTTCAGGCGATGCGGGCGCCGAAGTGAGCGCCGCGCCATTCGGTTTCGATCAGCGTCCTGAGCAGGACCACGACCGTGTGCACCGCCACGGCCGGATGGTGCAGGCACGCTTCGACCTGCTCGCTGCGGGCTTGGCCCAGCAGGCACCACGAGCAGAAGTGCTCGCAGTTGTTGGTGAGCAGGCGGTAGTCGTCTTCGCCAAGGCGGGAGCGGGCGCGCGCGACGGCTTCGCGGCCGACGTAGCGGGCGCAGGGGTTGGCCTTGACGCTGACCGCGTGGCCGGCGGCGAAGTGTTCGAGGCTCACTTCTTCCACCGGGCCGCGATGCAGCGAGCCGGCGAACCCGGCGTAGTGGACCACCTTGCCCTCGCCGATGTAGATGCCGTGATGGGCGTAGCCGCGGCGTTCGGTGACGAGGTGCGCGCCGAGCGGATAGTCGGCTTCGTCGTGGCGTTGGTCTTGGTGGTTCATGGCGGCCTCGGATCTGTTTGCTTGCTGCAGGCATTGCCTGCTGATTGCAGCCATATCCGCATCAACCGTGCCATCGGCCACCGGCCCAGGCGTCATCAGGGAAAGCGGGAAAAACGGCGGGACCGGCGCCACAAGAATGTCGTGGGCAGCCCAACATCCCGGCGCGCTTTGTGTTGGCCACGCGCCGTCACTGCGCGCGCCCGGCGGCAAGCGGACGCGCCGCGCCGACGCGAATCCCAAGCACACCGAAACCGCCATTGCGCGAACGCGCGGCGCGGCACGGAAACAGACGGGCCGCAGCCACCAGTTCCGGCGCCCATGTTGGCGCACCGCCAACTCGCCAGCGCGCGCGGCCACGCGCCGCATCGGCCCACGCCGGGCCGCAGGCCGCGCCGGCTGGCGGTTCCGGGCTGGCGCGGCGCGCGCGCCGGATGCCGGCGCCGCACTGGCATGCGCCTTGCTGATGGAAGGGGGACGGCATCATGGCCATCGCGCAACCATCCCGCAACCACCACCGGAGACCGATCATGGCATCGCTCGCCATCCACGACCTCTACAACGACCGCACGCTCGACGGACGCGCCATGTCGGCCATCCGCGGCGGCGGCGCGCCCTGGGTATTCGGCTGGATCCAGCCCTACCAGCCGGCCAGGCCGAGCCTCGGCCCCGTCGTCAACTTTTACGAGATCAACAACAGCTTCTATGCTGATCAGATGGTGAATCAGTTCCAGAACATCGACGTTCGCAATTCGGCACCGGGCGCGAACATCAATGTGCAGGCGGGACAAGGCGCGCGCAACGACGGGCACATCTGAGCCCGCCCGGAGCGCGACGCGCGGCCGCGCCCGCGTCCATGCGACCGGGCCGCGCGGCGCGCGCCGGCCGGCCCGCGCAACGGAGACGATCGTGACCTGTGCATCGCAATTCCGCTGGACTTCAGCCGCGCGCACCGACGTCGGCCTGGTGCGCGAGCGCAACGAAGATGCCTGCCTGTCCCGGCCCGAGCGCGGGCTCTGGGTCGTGGCCGACGGCATGGGCGGCCACGCGGTGGGCGACTATGCCAGCAACCTGGTGGTGGAAACGCTGGACCGGCTGGGCGAGCCGCGCAGCCTGGAAGGCCTGCTCGACGATGCGCGCGCGGCGCTGCTGGAAGTCAACCGCGCGCTGCTGGCCGAGGCCACGCGCCGGCAGGTGCGGCGCATCGGCAGCACCGTGGTCGTGCTGATGGCCTGCGAGCGTTTCTGCGGCTGTCTGTGGGCCGGCGACAGCCGCATCTACCTGTACCGCGACGCGCACCTGACCCAGTTGACGCGCGACCACAGCCGCGTGGAGGAGCTCAAGGCGCGCGGCCTGATCACGGCGGAGGAAGCGCTCCACCATCCGGCGCACAACACCATCACGCGCGCGGTGGGCGCGAATGCCTCGCTGGAACTGGAGCAGACCTGGATGGAGGCGGCCGACGGCGACATGTTCCTGCTGTGCAGCGACGGCATCAGCAACGAGCTGCGCGACCCGGAGATCGCCGGCTTCCTGGCCTGCGGCGACTGCGAACTGGCCGCGCAGGCCCTGGTGACGGCGGCGCTGGAGCGCGGCGGCCACGACAATATCTCCGCCGTGGTGGCGCGCGCCGAAGACCTCTACGCCAACGACAAGACAATGGTGAATCCCGCGCTCTAGGCGCGGGGCCGGCCATTCCCCTATCCCGCCTTGCCGCTCTGCGCGGCCTGGTGGCGGAAATCCTTCGAATGGATGCCGTGCTTCTTGAGCAGCATCTGCAGGTGCGAGCGGTTCATGTCGAAGCGCCTGGCCAGCTCCGCCACGGTGCCGCCCACTTCGTGCAGGCCGCGTTCGAGGAAGGCGCGCTCGGCCTCGTCGCTGGCGGCGCGCTTGGCTTCGCTGAGCGAGGTCGCGGTGGTCGCGTCCACGCCGCCGGCCGCCGCCACCCCGCCCGCCACCAGCGCGGGGCCGGCCGCCCGCGGCCGGATGTCCTGCGGCAGGTGCTCGAGGTCGGCGGTATCGCCGGCCAGGCACGAGACCCGGTACATCAGGTTGCGCAGCTCGCGGATATTGCCCGGGTAGGCGTAATTCATGAGGAAATCGCGCAGGCGCGGCGTCAGCTTGACCGGGCGGCGCTTGAGCGAGCCGGCCGCCTCGTCGCCGAAGAACGCCACCAGCAGCGCGATCTCGTCGCGGCGCTCGCGCAGCGGCGGCAGCGTGACGTGGATCACGCTGAGGCGGTAGAACAGGTCTTCGCGGAACTTGCCCTCCTCGCTCAAGCGCCGCAGGTCGCGGTTGGTCGCCGCCACGATGCGCGTGTCCACCGAGATGGTCTCGTCCGAGCCGACCCGCTGGATCTCGTGCGCCTCCAGCACGCGCAGCAGCTTGACCTGCCCGGTGAGCGGCAGCTCGCCGATCTCGTCGAGGAAAATGGTGCCGGTGTGCGCGCTCTCGAACTTGCCGCGCCGGTCGCTGGCCGCGCCGGTGAAGGCGCCCTTCTTGTGGCCGAACAGCTCGGACTCGATCAGGTTCTCGGGAATCGCCCCGCAGTTCACCGAGATGAACGGCTTGTCGGTGCGCGAGCCGTTGGCATGGATCACCTTGGCCATGAGCTCCTTGCCGGTGCCGCTCTCGCCGTCGATCAGCACCGGCAGGTGCGTCGGCGCGGCCTTCTCGGCGATCTCCAGCGCCTCCAGCAGCTTGGGGTTGTCGCCGAACGTGCCCTCGAAGATGAAGCTGCGCTCCAGCAGCGCCTGGCGGCGCTCGCGCGGGCCCAGATCGGCCGCCGGCTCGGGCTCGGCCGGCTCGGCCACCGCGGCCTGCACGAAGCGCTCCTTGTGCGACAGCTGCATCACCTCGTCGCGCAGCGTGGTGGCCTGCTTGAGCAGCTTCTCGATGTCGGCGCGCTCGAGCCTGGAGGCCCAGCGCAGCGTGGAGCGCAGGATCTCGATCTTCTCGATCAGCCCGGCGTAGGACAGGGTGCTGCCGACCGCGCCGCCCTGGTTGAACAACTTCATCTCGCCCTCCCCCTGCGCGCCGACGCTCAAGCCATGCTCAAGCCATGTTCAGGCCGCGCTCAACTGCTTCTGCACCAGCTGGTAGTACATGCCCTTGCGCTCGAGCAATTCCTCGTGCCGCCCCTGCTCCACGATGCCGCCTTCGTACAAAACCAGGATCTTGTCGGCGCGCATGATCGTGCTGAGCCGGTGCGCGATGATCACCGCGGTGCGCCCGCGCAGGATGTCCTGCATGTTGCCGAGGATATTGCTCTCGGACTGCGTGTCCAGCGCCGAGGTGGCCTCGTCGAACACCAGCAGGCGCGGGTCGTGGTACAGCGCGCGCGCAATGCACAGCCGCTGGATCTGCCCGCCGGACAAGCCCATGCCGCGCTCGCCCACCACCTGCTCGTAGCCCAGCGGCAGCTTGCTGATGAAGGCGTGCGCGTCGGCCATCTTGGCCACTTCCTCGATGTGGCGGCGGTCCGGGCTGTCGTCGCCGCAGGCGATGTTCTCGGCGATGGTGCCGGAGAACAGCAGGTTGCTCTGCATCACGTAGCCGATCTGCGCGCGGTAATACTCCTTGTCGATCACGCCGAGGTCGTAGCCGTCCACCGTGATCTTGCCCTCGCTGGGCACGTAGAAGCCCACCAGCATCTTGGCCAGCGTGGTCTTGCCCGAGCCGCTGCGCCCCACGATGGCCAGCAGCTCGCCGGG
>NZ_AQPL01000447.1:0-1119 GCF_000395345.1 Cupriavidus sp. WS
GCTGCGCCCCACGATGGCCAGCAGCTCGCCGGGCTTGATGCTGAAGCTGATGTTCTCCAGCACGTAGGGCGTGTCGTTGCCGCCGTAGCGGAAATACACCCCGTCCAGGCTGATCTCGCCCTGCAGGTCGGGCAGCATCACGCGCGAGGGCAGGTCCTGCGGCTTCTGCTCCGGGTCCAGGTCGAGCACGTCGCCCAGGCGCTCCATCGCCACGCCGGCGTCGTTGAGCTGGCCCCACAGCGACACCAGCCCCATCAGCGGCGCCAGCACGCTGCCCATGAAGGCATTGAAGGCGATCAGCTGACCGATGGTCAGCTCCCGCTGCAGCACCAGGTTGGCGCCCACCCACAGCACGGCGATGGTGGTGGCGGCATTGAGCAGCTGGCTGGCCAGGCCGACCACGATATGGAACGCCTGCGCCTTGTACTGCAGCTCGAGCGCCTTGGCGTACTTCTTTTCCCACTTGAGCCGCACCGCGCGCTCGATGCCCATGCCCTTGACCGTCTCCACGCCGCCCAGCGTCTCCATCAGGTAGGAGCGGGCCTCGGTGGACGTGGTGAAGACCTCGCGCGCGTAGGCCTTCACGCGCGGCGTGGCCAGCACCGTGAGCGCCGCGATCGGCACCACGAAGGCCAGCAGCACCAGCGTCATCTTGACGTTGTAGAGGAACATGATGGTGAAGTAGATGAACACCATCAGCAGGTTGAGCGCGGTGGTCACGGTGGACTCGGTCAGGAACGCGCGGATGGTCTGGTTCTCCTGGAAGCGCGCGAAGATGTCGCCGGTCTTGCGCTTGGCGAAGAACGAGAACGGCAGCGACATGGTGTGCCGGAAGAAATGCGACATCATCGCGAAGTCCATGTTGCGCACCATGAAGTTGGCGAGATAGGCGCGCACCGTGGACATCAGCTGCGAGAACACGTTGGAGACGATCAGCCCCACGATCAGCAGGTTGAGCAGGCCCACGTTCTGGTGCACCACCACGCCGTCGAGGATGTTCTGGATGATCAGCGGCGGCACCACGCCCAGCACCTGGATCACGAAGGTCGCCATGAACAGATGGACCAGGATGCGCTTGTACGGTGCCAGGTAGCCGACGGGACGTGTCAGGAATTTTGT
>NZ_AQPL01000448.1:0-21607 GCF_000395345.1 Cupriavidus sp. WS
CGCGGATAGAACGGCGTGGTCTCCTTCTGCGGAATCTCCTGCACCAGGCCGTACAGCTCGGAGGTGGAGGCCTGGTAGAAGCGCGTCTTCTTCTCCAGCCCGAGGATGCGGATGGCCTCGAGCAGGCGCAGCGTGCCGAGGCCGTCGGCGTTGGCGGTGTACTCGGGTTCCTCGAACGACACCGCCACGTGGCTCTGCGCCGCCAGGTTGTAGATCTCGTCGGGCAGCACCTGCTGGATCACGCGCAGCATGCTGGCCGCGTCGGTCAGGTCGCCGTGATGCAGGAACAGGCGCCGGTCGGGGTCGTGCGGCTCGCGATAGAGATGGTCGATGCGGTCGGTGTTGAACAGCGACGTGCGGCGCTTCACGCCGTGCACCTCGTATCCCTTTTCCAGCAGCAGCTCCGCGAGGTAGGAGCCATCCTGTCCGGTGATGCCTGTGATCAGAGCAACCTTGTGCGACATTGCGTTTCTCCTGCCGTGCGTTGGTGTTGGGGGGGCGGGTGTGAGGAAGAGGCGGCCGGCGCCCGGCTAGCGCGCGCCGCCCTGGTAGCCGTAGTAGCCGCCGTAGCTCGAGCGCAGCTGCAGCGGCGGCTTGGGCACGTCGGTCAGCAGCACGCCCTGCAGCAGCACGCTGCCGTTGTTCAGGCGCCGCGCGGTCTCGGCCACCTCGTTGGCGGAATGGCGGCCGTGCCGCACCACCAGCAGCGTGGTGCCGGCGTGCCGGCCCAGCAGCGCGGCGTCGGTCACGGCGAGCACGGGCGGCGTGTCGATGATGACCATGTCGTAGCGCTGCTTGAAGCAGTCGAGCAGGGAGTCCAGGCGGTCGCCCATCAGCAGCTCGGCCGGGTCGCCCGGCAGCGTGCCGCGCGGCAGCACGTCCAGCCCAGGCAGCACGTCATGCGTGACCGCCGATTCGATGTCGGTGCCCATCAGCGCGTCCGACAGGCCCGGCACCTGCGGCAGGCCGAAATGCGAGTGGACCTCGCCGCGGCGCATGTCGCCGTCGATCAGCAGCACGCGCTTGCGCCCGGTGGCCACCAGCGCGGCCAGGTTGACCGACATGAACGACTTGCCCGCGTCCTGGCTGGCGCCGGTGAGCATCACCACGTTGTTCCTGGCGCTGGCCAGCGCGCCCTGCAGGCTGGTGCGCAGGCTGCGCACGCCTTCCACCGCGATGTCGTCCGGCGCGCGCGCGGCCAGCACGCTCTGGCGGCTGCGGCCCAGGCGCAGCTCGCGCTGCAGGCGCAACTGGGTGCGGCTGCGCGGCACCACCGCGCACACCGGCACGCCCAGCATCCGCTCGAGCTCCTGCGGGTTCTCCACGCCGCCCCACAGCCCCTTGCGCAGGAACGCCAGCAGCGCGCCCAGCACCAGCCCCACGCCGCCGCTGATGAGCACCAGCACGGCGCGCTGCGGGCGCACCGGCTCGTCGGCCGGCTCGGCGAAGTCCACCACGCGCACGTTGCCCACCTGCCCGGCCTTGATCACGCGCAGCTGCTGGGCGTTGTTGAGCAGGTTGGTGTACAGCTCGGTGTTGACGCGCACGTCGCGCTCGAGCCGCACCGCGGTCTGCTCGGTGTCGGGCAGCACCGAGACGCGGCGCTTGAGCGCGCCCTGCTGCGCGGTCAGCGTGGCGATCTGCGCGGTGATCGCGCTTACCGCCGGGTTCTCGTCGGTATAGAGCGTGCGCACCTCGGCCAGGCGCGTGGTCAGCTTGTCGAGCGAGGCCTTGTTGTCGACGATCTGCTGCAGCAGCAGCCGGCTTTCCTCGCCCAGGTTGACGGTGCCCTGGCGATTGCGGAAGGCGTTGTAGCGCTCCTCGGCCTGGTCCACCTGCTTGCGCAGCGCCGGCAGCTGCTGGTCGAGGAAGGCCAGCGTGTGCTCGGCCTCGGCCGAGCGGCGGCCGATGTCCTGCTGCACGAACTGGCGCGCGATGGTGTTGATGATGTCGGCGGTGAGCTTGGCGCTGGGCCCTTCGATGCTGGCGCGGATGATGCCGGACTGCAGCGCCAGCTCGCCCACCGAAAGCGCGCGCTGCACGCGCTCCACGGTGCCCACGGTGGAATAGCGCACCAGTTCGAACTGCGAGCCCTTGCGCCCGGCCAGCTCGTCCACGCGCACGCTGACCGGGCCCAGCGGCGTGGCGGCGCTGGCTTCCTCGCCCACGCGCCCCTGCAGCACGGCCTTGCCTTCGGGGTCGCGCACGGTGAAGCTGCGCTCGCCGTCGGACACCAGCACGAAGCGCTTGCCATAGAACTTCTGCGGCGTCTCGAACGACGACACCGTGATCGACTCGGCGCCCCAGGCGTAGTCGGACAGGCCCAGCAGCGTGGTGGGCGCCGCCATGCCGTCGTTGAGCGACGCCAGCCAGCGCCCGACCACGGGGAAGTAGCGCGGCCCGGCGGCGATGTCCAGATGCAGCTTGCGCACCGCCTCTTCCACCACCAGCCGCGAGCGCAGCAGCTCGGTCTCGGCCGCCGCGGTGGACTTGGAGTCGAAGATCGACGACAGCGTCTGCAGCGAATTCTGGTTCTGGTTGTTGGGGTTGCCCTTGCTGTCCTCGACCTGGATCAGCGCGTCGGCGCGGTAGACCGGGCTTTGCAGCAGCGCGAAGGCGGTGCCCGCCAGCAGCGCGACCAGCGTGACCGCCGCGATCATGCGCCAGTTCTCCAGCAGCGTGACGAGGTAGTCGGACAGGCGAAGCTCCGTGGCGCTGGAGACGTCGGTGTACTGGGTATCGAACTTGGCAGCCATAACAAGCGACTCCCTGATGGCGATTGCTTCCCGCCGGGGGCTGCGCCAGCGCAGTCCCCGGTCCCCTCTGTGTCAGTACGCGTTGCGGTGGATCAGCCCCTTGGCCACGGTGGCCGCGATGATGCGCATGTCCAGCGCGAACGACCAGTTGCCGAGGTAGTACAGGTCGCAGGCGATGCGGCCTTCCATCTTCTCGATGCGGTCGGTCTCGCCGCGAAAGCCGTTGACCTGGGCCCAGCCGGTGATGCCGGGCTTGACGCGGTAGCGGTGGATATAGCCGCTCACCAGCTTCTGGTACTGGTCGTCGTGCTCGATGGCGTGCGGGCGCGGGCCCACCACCGACATGTCGCCGCGCAGCACGTTGAAGAACTGCGGCAGCTCGTCCAGGCTGGTGCGGCGCAGGAAGGCGCCCACGCGCGTGATGCGCGGGTCGTCGCGGGTGGCCTGCGTGACCACGCCCGTGGCTTCCACGTGCGCGCGCATCGAGCGGAACTTGTAGATGGTGAAGATGCGGCCGTCGGTGCTCTTGCGCTTCTGCTTGAACAGCACCGGCCCCGGCGACGAGAGCTTGACCGCGATGGCGATGGCCAGCAGCAGCGGCGACAGCCCGACCAGCGCGGCGGCGGCGAACAGGCGGTCGAACACGTCCTTCTGCCGCAGCGCGCTGTCGGACAGCGGCGAGGCCACCAGGTTGATGGCGGGCATGCCGATCAGGCTGATGGTGCCGCTGTCGAACAGCGCCAGGCTGCGCAGGTCCGGCATGAAGCGCACGTTGACCAGTTCCTCGCGGAACTCCGCCACGAACTCCAGGATGGTGCGCTCCTCCGACAGCGGCAGCGCCAGCCACACTTCATGGATGTCCTGCGAGCGGATGTAGCGGTGGAACGCGGCGCGGTCCTCGAAGGTGGGCACCTTCACGTTGAGGCTGCCCACCGCCGGCGCCACATTGAACGCCGCCACCACGCGAAAGCCCGAGGCCGGCGCCGCCGCGCTGCGGCGGATCACCGCGCTGCAGTGCGCGCCGCAGCCCACCACCGCGACCTTGTGCAGGTTCATGCCGGCGCTGCGCACCTGGCCCAGCACGCCGTGCGTGAGCAGGCGCGAGAGGATCAGCAGCGCGCCGGTGGAAGCCGTCCAGTAGACGAACCACAACCGCGACACGGTGGCGGCGTGGTGCAGCGAGAACAGCACCATGATGCCGCACAGCTGCACCAGCAGCCAGGCCAGCGCGAGGTGGCCGGCCAGTCCGAACTTGGAGCGCCCGCGCCACGACTCGTAGATGCCGAAGGCCGGGAACAGCGCCAGCGTGAAGGCCACCGACAAGGCGAGGAAAACGTCGTAGAAGGTGCGCTGCGCCATCTCGTCGAAGCGGATGTGCGAAGCGATGGCGGCACCCGCGAACACCAGCGCGACGTCCAGCAGGCGCGCCAGCAAGCCTTCGATCTTCAGCATTTCCCCTCTCCCGATGCCTTCCCGCCACGGCCCGGGACCACGCCCGCGCCACGTCTTGCCGCCCGTTCTTCCGCCGCCTCCCCGCGGCGCCCCCGCCCGTGCGCGCCGCGTCAGGCGCAGCGCCCGTAGGTGTCGTCCACGCGCACGATGTCGTCCTCGCCGAGATAGCCGCCGGACTGCACCTCGATGATTTCCAGCGGCAGCTTCCCGGGGTTTTCCAGCCGGTGGAGCACGCCCAGCGGGATGAAGGTGGACTGGTTCTCGCTGAGCAGGAACTTCTCCTCGCCGCGCACCACCAGCGCGGTGCCGCTGACCACCACCCAGTGCTCGGCGCGGTGGTGATGCAGCTGCAGCGACAGGCGCGCGCCGGGCTGCACCACGATGCGCTTGACCTGGAAGCGGTCGCCGTGCTCGATGGAGTCGTAGAAGCCCCACGGGCGCCGCACCTTGCGGTGGGCGTCGGCTTCCGGCGCGTGCTGGATCTTCATGCGCGCCACCACGTCCTTGACGTCCTGCACGTGCGAGCGGTCCACCACCAGCACCGCGTCGGCGGTCTCGACCACCACGATGTTGCTGGTGCCCACGCAGGCCACCAGGCGGCCGTCGGAATGCACGTAGCTGGAGTGCGCGCCCTCGAACACCACGCGCCCGCGCGCGGCGTTGCCGGCGGTGTCCTTGTCCATCGCGTCCCACACCGCGTCCCACGAGCCGAGGTCGGACCAGCCCGCCTCGAGCGGCACCACCACGCCGCGGCAGGGCGCGTCGCCGCAGTCGAGCCGCTCCATCACGGCGTAGTCGATCGAGTCCGAGGGGCTCAGCAGGAACTGCCGCGCGCACGGCCGGAAGAACTGGCCGTCCTGCTCGCCCTCGGCGGCCGCGGCGACGCACATTTCGTGGATGGCCGGGTGCAGCGATTCGATGGCCTTGAGCCAGACCGAGGCGCGCACCACGAAGATGCCGCTGTTCCACCAGTAGTTGCCGCTGGCCACGTACTGCGCGGCCAGTTCCAGCGCCGGCTTTTCGACGAAGCGCTCCATGTGGCGCACGCCGTCGGCCATCGGCTCGCCGAGCTTGATGTAGCCGTAGCCGGTGTCGGGCCGCGTGGGCGGCACGCCGAGCGTGACGATGGCGCCCTGCTCCGCGTGGCTGGCGGCCAGCGCCAGCGCGCGGTGGAAGGCGCCGGTGTCGGGGATGGCGTGATCGGCGGGCATCACCACCAGGATCGCGTCGGCGCCGTCGGCGCGCGCCAGCGTGGCGGCCAGTGTCAGCGCGGGCGCGGTGTTGCGGCGCGCCGGCTCCACCACCAGCCGGCCCTGCATGCCGCCGGCCTGCAGCTGCTCGGCGGTGACGAAGCGATGCTCGTCGCCGCACACGATGATGGCGGTGGCGTCCACCGGGTGCCGGCCGGAGAAGCCCTGCATGCGCCGCACGGTGGCCTGCAGCAGCGAGTCCGGGCCGACCAGGTCGATCAGCTGCTTGGGAAAGTGCTCCCGCGACAACGGCCACAGCCGCGTGCCAGCGCCGCCGGCCAGCACCACCGGCGTGATGCGCAGGCGCGCGGCCACGTCCTGCGCCTGCGCGGGCGCCGCTGCCGGCGCTTGCATGGATGGCGCCGACTGCATCGGCAACGTCCCGGCCACGGCTTCCACGAGCGTCTTCGACATATCCCTGCCCTCCTCGATCGGGAGCCGCGCTCCCGGCGCGCCGCGCAGCGCGGCGCCCGTTGTCCGATGCGGCATCGCGCATGCGCGGCGATGCCGCCTGCGCTGCGCCCTGTGCAACTGCCGCGGTGCGCGCATGGCGCTCACCCCGCGCAGGCGATGCCGGCCTTGCTGCGCTGGCGGTACTCGGTCGGCGAGATCGACATGCGCTTGCGGAAGATCTTGGCCAGCCGGTCGCCATTGCCCATGCCGCAGCGGCGCGCCACCTTGTCGACCGGCAGCTCGGTCTCGGCGAGGAAGCTGCAGGCGGTGTCGAGCCGCGCATGCAGCAGGTAGTCGGACGGCGTCACGCCCATCTCGAGCTTGAAGCGGCGCAGGAAGTTGCGCTCGCTCATGGTCGCCACCTGGGCCGCGTCGGACACGGAGATCTGCTGCTCGCAGTGCTCGTGCAGCCACCGCGCGGCGGCGCGGATCTTGTCGCCCACGCTGGTGGTGCCGGTGTCGGCCAGGCGCGGCATCAGGCGCGCGGTCCAGGCCGGCATCACGCGGCTGCCCACCGCGCGCGCCACGTCCAGGCCGAGATCGCGCTTGATGAGCGTGAGCGCGCTGCGCACCAGCTCGTACTGCTCGCCCGATTCGTCGGCGCTGTGCAGCCCGTAGACCACATTGCCGTGCTCGCCGCCCTGCGACTTGAGGATGCCCGCGGCGGCCAGCACCGCGCGCCCTTCCGCGATCGGCCGCACCGTCGCGGTCCGCGGCGTCACCACGCGCAGCCAGCGCAGCAGCCGCTCGTCGGCCGCGGCATTGCGCGCGCCGGCGCCGCCGGCGATGAACAGCACGTCGAAGCCGGCGAACTCGCGCGGGTCGAGCCCGTCGGTCCAGACCCGCAGCGCCGACGAGCAGGCCACGCTGCCGCCATCCACGGACAGCAGCTGGACGTCGTAGGCGGCTTCCTTGCCCGCGCCGGACGCGGAGCATTCATTGGCAGTCTGGAACAGCTCTGCCACCAGACCGGCACCTAGTAGTGAAAATCCGTCGAACAGGAGAATACCGACGCGTCGCGCGGCGCACTTGGAACGATTAATGGAAGTACTAAACGAGGAACTGAGCCAACTAACCGTCGCCGGTTCGAGCTGCGCATAGGGCATGGTTTTCCCCCCATTGAATTGACCGTTTCCTTCGAGAATTTTTTAATTGGTGTTGCGTTGCATCGTAGACATCCCGAAACCGTAGGAATACGGCGGTGTCGGAAAGTAGCGAAGTGTTGGCGGAAGGCGTCCGTCTATCAGAATAATCCCTGAAAAGTCCGTGCGACTCCCACTCCACCAGCAGGATTTAGGCCTGCTCGACGGTGCCAGCCCGGCTCCGGGGCGGCTTTGGACAACGCTCTTGCACTGTAGTGCAGCATGTTGCGAAGCAGCAAATATGGCGTAAAAACCAGTGCGCGCCAGCGAACATAGTGACCAATTAAAGTGCATGCCGGCATATAGGCAAGCCATTAACTTTTGCTTACAATTTTTCACTAGGCGGGCGCATGGCGTTGCCTGGTTATTTACAAATAAAAAAATTCGGAAAAAATAATTAATATGCTCCATTCGATATGGCCGGAGGCGGCGCGCAGTTCGCGTGATTCTTCCACTGTTACCGCGTCTTTCAGCGCGCAGGTGCCGTGCGCGCCGCCCGCGCGGCGGGCGGCGACATGGAAAGAAACGGCGGGAACGTGAGAGGCAGGCCCGCCCGGCTGGCGGGCAAAGCCAGGCGGCGGGCGGGCGATCGCGGCCGCGCGGCAGGCGTTCAGTCGCCCCAGCGCATGCGCAGGACGTGCAGCACCTCGGCCAGCGCGAAGCCGGATTCGGCGCCGCGCCACTGCGCCAGCGCGGTGACGCCGGCCACGCCGACGAGGTGGCCGGCGCCTTCGTGGATCTGCGAGACATGCCTGCGCAGCGCGTCGATCTTGCGCTGCCAGGTCGCGCTCACGTCGATGTACAAGGTGCCGCCGGCGACGTCGACGATGCCGCCGCCGCCCCAGCACGTGGCCGGGTACTCGTAGGCGGCCACCAGTCCCGGCGCGTGCTTGGCGCGGCTCGGCCGCGTGGCGGCCAGCCCGACCTCCCAGCAGTAGCGGTGGTCCTGGTGCGAGGACGCCAGCGGGATCAGCACCTCGTCCGGCTCGAAGCGGTTCTGCAGCATGTCCAGCCGGTGGATCATCTGCGCGCGCGGCACGGTGTCGAGCGCGCCGTCGAAGCCGGTGGTCAGGACCTCGGTGGCCTGCACGCCCAGCACGTTCATCGACTCCAGGAACTCGTTGAGGCGCTCGCGCTCGCCGACCACCCGGCCCAGGTTCAGCGAGCGGCTGGTGCCGGCCGTGGCCAGCACCACCATGACCTCGCCGCCGGCGTCGACCACGCGCGCGAGGTAGCCGCCCACGCCCAGCTCGGCGTCGTCGGCGTGCGGGCTCAGGACAAGTACACGCTTGCGTTCCATCTCTGCCTCCTCCTGTTTTCATGTCCCGCCGCGGCGGCGCTCAGGCCGAGCTCACCAGCCGGCGCGCCAGCGCGCGGTACTGGCCGGCGGTGTCGTTCAGCGTGAGACCGTCGAGCGAGCGCGCCATGCGCGGCTGGGCCAGCGCGCGCGTGAGCGCCGCGCCGTAAGCGGCGGCGTCGCCGGTATCGAGCAGCTGCACGCCCGGGTAGTCGCGCGCGAAGGCGAAGGCGGGAATCGCGCTGGCAACCACCGGCACGCCAGCGGCCAGCGCCTCGAGAAAGGCGATGCTGTGCGCCTCCGAGGCCGACGGCATGGCGAACACCGTCGCCGAGGCCAGCAGCTCCGGCACGTTGTTCTGCGGGCCGTTGACCCACACCTTGTCGCCCAGGCCAAGACCGGATACCTGCGCGCAGACCTCGGCGTAGTAGGCCGGGTCCTCGATCACGCCGTACATCTCCAGCCGCGCGTCGGGCACGTCGCGCAGCGCCTCGCGGAACGCCAGCACGGTCTGCAGCTGGTTCTTGATGGCCGCGTAGCGGCCCACCTGCACCACCAGCGGCGCGCGCGCCGGCGCGGCCGGGCGGATGAAGAAGCGGCCGGTGTCCACGCCGTTGGGGATGACCGCCATGAGCGGATGCTCGCCCACCGCGCCGATGTAGTCGCGGAGGTTCCCCTGCGACACGCCGATCACGGCGCGCGCGCGCGTGGACAGCAGCCGCTCGACGTTGCGGAACAGCTTGCGCTCGAAGTCGTTGGCGGCCGAGTGCATCACGTACACCACCGGCACGCGCGACGGCAGCGCGCGCGCGTAGAACGCCGGGATGGTGGCGTGGGCGAACAGGATGTCGGGCCGGCACGCGCGCAGCACGCCGCGCAGGTGCCACAGCCGCCCGGGCAGCTTGTGCGGCCGGGCGGGGAACAGGCAGCGCACGCCGGCGGCGTCGAGCTGGGCGCGCAGCGGCGCGAAGTCGTCCTGCTGCGGCATCAGCGCCGACACGCACACGGTGTCGCCGTGGGACTGCTGGTGGATCGCCAGGTCCTTGGCCAGCATCTCCGCGCCCGACAGGCGCGGGGTCAGCACCAGATGAAGAATCCGCATCATGCCTCCTTTTGCGCGCGCGCGCCGCGTATTCGGTGGATGCGGTAGAGCATCCAGGCCGCGGCGCACGACAGGCCCAGCGTCATCGCCCACGCGAGGCCGGTCGCGCCGCGGTAGTGCGTGGCGGGCGGCACCGCGGCGAGCAGCACGCAGATCTGGATCACCGAGGCCTCGGTGGCCGCGCGCGGCAGGCCCACCGCGCGCAGGTACGCCACCAGCACCGCGATCAGCGCGCCGATGGCCATGTAGATGGCGAAGATGCGGAACAGCGGCACCGCGCCCAGCCACGCCGGCCCCAGCACCAGCAGGAACAGCGGCTCCGCGGCCAGCCGCAGCGCCACCACCACCGCGGCCAGCCCCAGCCCGCCGAGCAGCACGAAGCGCCGCAGCAGCGTGGCGTCGGAGCCGTCCTGCTTGCGAAAGCGCGCGGCGAAAGTGGGGAACAGGTACTGCGACATGGCGATGCCGGCATCGGCCAGCAGCATCTGCGCGAACTTGGACGACATCTGGTACACGCCGAGCTGCGCCGGCCCGAGCAGTTTGCCGACGATGACCTTGTCGAACTGGTTGAGCAGCAGGTTGACCACGCTGCCGGCCCAGATCCAGCGGCTGAAGCCCATGTAGTGGCCGATGCCGGTCCAGCGCGGGCGCAGCGGCGGGCGCGGCTTCATGCCCAGCCACGTGAGCGCGCTCTTGAGCGATTCGCCGGCCAGCAGGCCGATCAGGATGGCGCCCGCGCCCGCGCCGGCCAGCGCGCAGGCCACGCCGACCACGCAGTCGGTGGCGGCGGCGGCCACCTCGATGCCGGCGATCTGCTGGAAGCCGCGCTCGCGCGTGACCACGAAATAGGCCGGCGAGGCCAGCCCGCGCACCAGCGGCAGCGCGGCGGCCATCAGCAGCGGCAGCAGCGCGCCGTCGAGGTGGAACTGCGCCTGCAGCACCGGCGCCAGCGCCGCCAGCAGCAGCGCCACCAGCGCGCCGCGGCAGGTCAGCACGGTCCACAGCGCGCCGAGCTGGTCCGGCGAGGGCGGCTGCTGGCCCTGCACCACGGCCTGCGGCAGGCCGGTGTCGCTGAGCGCCTCGGCGATGGCCACGGCCAGCAGCGCCACCGCGGCGATGCCGACCGCGGACGGGCCGAGGATGCGGCCGACCACCAGGAACTTGACCGCCACCAGCCCGCGCACCATCACCTGCTGGCCCAGCACCCACGCGGCCGAGCTGGCATGCAGCCCGGACCGCGGCAGGAAGGCGGCTGCGCCGCGCAGGGATCTGGCCATGTTGCTGTGCCCCTCGGTGACGTCGTGGACAGGCGCTCGGGCGGCGCGCGGCGGCGGCCGGCACCGGGGATGCCGGTGACGCGGCCAACGCTTGCGAGCCATGCGGCCCAATCTACCGCAGCCGCGCGGGCGGCAATCGCCAGGGCATAGCTTTAATCCGTCACCCCGCGGCGGCGCACGCGGGCCAGTGCTTTTCCGCCAGCGGGGCGCAGATTGGCGGCTGGCGCGGCAGGCGCAGTGCTAATGTGAAACGGAGGATTCTCCGCAACCCGCTGCACGGCGGCCCGCGCCGGGCCCGCTGCGTCCGGACCCGCCATGCCCGACCCGACCGCACTGATCATCGAGCACGACTTCACCGGCCACCGCTGGCGCTATGTCGAGTGGGCGATGCAGGCCTACCGCGAGGCCGGCTACCACTGCATGGTAGCCACCGATCCGGCCAACCGCGAGCACCCGCTGGCGCGCCGGCTGCTGGCCGGGCAGCCGCCGCACACCACGCTGCTGTTCGTGCCGGCCCCGGCCGGCGCGGGCGCGGGTGCCGGCCGCGTGGCCTATGTGCGCTTCTGGCGCATGTTCCGCCACGCGTTCCGCATCGCCGGCGCGGAGCGACCCGCCTCGCTGGTGGTGGTGCCGTATGTCGATTACTTCCTCTACGCGCTGCCGCTGCTGGGCTCGCCGTTCGGCGCGGTGCCGTGGGTCGGCATCACCATGCGCGCGAGCTTCCATCACAGCAAGGTGGGCGTGAAGGCGCCGCGCCAGCCGCTGGTCAACGCGGTCAAGACCTGGCTGTTCCGGCGCGCGCTCGACACCGGCGGCATGAAGACGCTGCTGTCGATCGACCCGACGCTGCCGCAGTGGGTGGCCTCGGCCAGCGGCCGCGCCCAGGCCGTCGCCTACCTCGCCGACCCCTGCCCCGAGGCGCTGCCGGCCGATCCCGCGGAGGCGCGCACGCGGCTCGGGCTGGGTCCGGGCCGGCACCTGCTGGTGTATGGCGCCATCAGCGAGCGCAAGGGCATCCGCGAGCTGGTGGCGGCGCTGGCGGCGCATCCGCGCGCGCCCGCGCTGGTGGTGGCGGGCCAGCAGGACGCCGACGTGCGCGCGTTCCTGCGCGAGGCCAGCCGCGCGCTGTCGCCGCCGATGGTAATACTGGACCGCTTCATCTCCGACGAGGACGAGGCCGCCCTGTTCTGCGCCTGCGACGCGGTGTGGCTCGGCTACAAGGGCCACTACGGCATGAGCGGCGTGCTGGTGCAGGCCTACCGCGCCGGCAAGCCCGTGATCGCCACCGCCGACGGGCTGATCGGCTGGTTCTGCCGCGGGCGCGAGCTGGGGCCGGTGCTGGACGATCTCTCCCCCGCGGCGATCGGGCGCGCGCTCGACCAGCTCGGGCAGTCCGCGTGGCCGGCGCCGGCGGCGCCCGCCGCCGCCGCGCCGCGCGCGCACCTGCTCGCGCGCAACACGCTCAGCGAATTCAAGCAGACGCTGCGCCGCGCCGCGGCCTAGGCCGCGGCCGGCCTGGCGCCGTAGTGCCAAGCCGCCAAAACGCCCCTTGCGAAAGGCCATTCCCGGCAAATAGCGATTCGCCCGCTGTTTCACGTTCGATAATTTTCCCGACAGGAACGAAATGAATGAAATCGCGAACGGTGCGCGAGGGGCGAAGGACCGGACATGAAGACCGAAGCATACGCAGACTACCTGGAGCGCGCGGCCGGCCCGCGCGAGGCGGCCACGCCGGAAGCGCGTGATGTGCGTGATGTGCGTGATGCGCGCGACATGCGCGACACGCGCAATGCGCGCGACGGCACCCGGGCCGCGTCCGCCGGCCGCGTGGTCGACCTCGACCTGGCCGGGCCCGGCAACTACGTGCGCCGCCGCGGCGTGCTGGTCGAGGCGATGTGGTTCGTGATCGAGGCCGCCATCATCAGCAACAAGCTGATCCCGTTCTCCGGCCTGCGCGCGGGCCTGCTGCGGCTGTTCGGCGCGCGCATCGGGCGCCGCTGCCGGCTGCTGCACCCGATCCGGGTCAAGTCGCCGTGGAACCTGGAGATCGGCGACAGTTGCTGGTTCGGCATGGACGTGTGGATCTACAACCAGGCGCCGGTGCGCATCGGCTCGAACGTGTGCATCTCGCAGGGCAGCTTCCTGACGGCGGGCTCGCACGCGCTGGACGGCAACATGGACCTGCAGGTCGCGCCCATCGTGATCGAGGACGGCGTGTGGATCACCGCCGGCTGCGTGGTGCAGAAGGGCATCACCATCGGGCGCTCGGCGGTGGTCACGCCGCTGTCGGTGGTGCACCGCTCGCTGGAGCCGGAAGGCATCTACGGCGGCAATCCGTGCCGCTTCATCCGCAAGCGCTTCGGCGCGCCCGCGGACATGAGCGAAGCGGACGCGCCCGGCATGCGGTAGGCGGCGCGCGCACGACCCGCGCCGGCCGCGCCAGGAGCAAGACCATCCCGACAGCGCGCTTGGAGGAGAACAGCATGGAAAACCCGGCAACCCGCGGCAAGCACATCGGCAGCCGCTCGATCGAACTCGACTTCGTGCGCGGGCTGGCCATCATCGCCGTGATGGGCATGCACTTCCATGCCGTGAGCACCGGCAACCCGCTCATCGCGCTGATCGAGTATCCGCTCAAGAACTTCGGCCGCGAGGGCGTCAACCTGTTCTTCACGCTGAGCGGCTTCCTGGTCGGCGGGCTGCTGCTGCGCCAGTACGCGCAGAACGGCCACGTGGACGCGCGCCGCTTCATCATCCGCCGCATCTTCAAGATCTGGCCGGCCTACTACGCGCTGATCCTGTTCCACGTGCTGGCCGGGCGGCACCCGACCAGCACCTTCCTGTACCAGAACCTCACGCACCTGCAGAACTACCTGGGCAGCTCCATCACGCAGACCTGGAGCCTCGCCGTCGAGGAGCACTTCTACCTGTTCCTGCCCGCGGTGCTGCTGCTGGTGGCGCGCCTGTCGCTGCGCGCCGGCACCATCCTGTGGATGACGGCGGCGCTGTGCGTGGTGGTGCTGGCCGCGCGCTGCTTCGCGGTGGCCAGCGGCGACCTCGAAGGCGCCTCGGCCTACACGCAGTACCGCATCGACAGCCTGCTGTACGGCGTCATGCTGGCCACCCTGTACTGGATGAAGCCCGAGCTGTACCACCGCATCGCGCGCCGCAAGATGCTGCTGGTGGCCATCGTGGCGGCCACGGCGGCGTGGCTGGTGCTGCTGCAGC
The DNA here is from genome assembly GCF_000395345.1 of Cupriavidus sp. WS. Classification (NCBI taxonomy): domain Bacteria; kingdom Pseudomonadati; phylum Pseudomonadota; class Betaproteobacteria; order Burkholderiales; family Burkholderiaceae; genus Cupriavidus; species Cupriavidus sp. WS. Next base: position 13,958 of record NZ_AQPL01000448.1, read on the forward strand.
GGAACCTGGTGCTGGAGGAGACCATCGGCTACACCATCCAGTCGATCGGCTTCGCCGCGCTGATCGTGCTGGTGCTCGAATACTCGGGCAAGCTGCGCACCGCGTGGCTGTACCGCGCGGTGGCGTGGACCGGCGTGTACTCGTACGGCATCTACCTGTGGCATTCGGTGGCGCTGGCCCCCGGCGACCTGTTCATCCGCAAGGCGACCGCGCTGGGCGTGCCGGCGGTGCCGCTGTGGGGCCTGGCGCTGGCGCTGCAGTTCGCGGTGGCCATCGTGGTGGGCTACGCCGCCACGCGCGCGATCGAATTCCCGTTCCTGCGCATGCGCGATGCGCTGTTCCCGGCCAACAAGCGCAGCGGCGAGCCGGCGCTGCAGCCAAGCGAGCGCCCCGCCGCTTGAGCGCGCCGGGCCCGCGCCGCGCACGGAGAAAACAGGGTGAACCACTGTGGCTAGGTACGCTCAGTCCATCAAAGACCGCGCCGTGGCGCGGATGCTGCCACCCGAGAGCGCCAGCGTCGAGCAGGTCTCCGCCGAGATGCGCATCTCGATGGCCGCGCTCGGGCGCTGGCGCGCCGACGCGCTGGCCATGCCGCCGGCCGACCCCGCCGCCGCCGGCGAGGCCCGGCTCGAGGCCGTGCTCGCCACCGGCACGATGGGCGAGCAGCAGAAGTCGCAGTGGTGCCGCGACAACGCCGTCGACCCGCTCGAGCTGGAATACTGGCGCCGCAGCGCCGCCGCGGCGCTGTCCGACAGCCGCGGCATGGGCGCGGTGCGGCGCCTGCACGAGCAGGACCAGCGCCGCATCCGCGAGCTGGAGCGCGAGCTGCGCCGCAAGGAGCAGGCGCTGGCCGAGGCCGCCACGCTGCTGGTGCTGACCAAGAACGTCACCGCGCTGTTCGAGACCTCGGGCAACAAATAGGCAGGCCCTACTGCGCCACGTAGCCTTCGGGCGTGGTCACGCCGGCCTGCGCCACCGTCGCGTTGGCCGAGATCACGTACAGCGGCGCCTCGGTCAGCGCGAGCGTGAGCGCGCCATTGGCATACGGCACCGTGGCCGCGTTGCCCATCATGTCCAGCACCGTCACGCTGCCGCTGGTGCCGGGCGCGTCCACGGTCAGCGTGTAAGGCACGCTGTAGGTCGCGCTGAAGCCGCTCGCGGCGCTCCAGCTGGCATTGTCGTGGGTCCACAGCGCGGTCACGATGCTGTTGCTGCCCAGGCGCTGGAACGCATAACCGTAGACGCCCTGCGGCAGGCCCTTGAGCGGACCCAGCGTGTTGGTGCCGTCGACCAGCCGCGTCATCGCCGCCACCGCCATCGCCGCCGGCTTGGGGCTGACGCGCGCCGGGCCGTGGCTGCCTTTCGGGTTGTCCAGGTTGAAGAAGATGCCGTAGCCGGGCTCGTCGGGCGGGTCGGCGGCATAGAACACGAAGCTCACGTCGGCGCCCTCGCCGAGCAGGATCAGGTGCGCGCGCGCCACCACCGCGCCGTGCGCGTAGAGGATGTTCTGGGTCGGGTAGTCGGGGCCGTAGGTCGCGCCGAGGTCGTAGCTGATGCCGGTCTCGGTGACGAACAGCCGGGCGCCGCGCTTGAGCCGCGTGGCCACCACGTGGCGCAGTTCGCGCATGGCCGCCGGCAGCGCGTTGGCGGCGTCCGCGGCGCTGGGCGCGCCGACCAGCCGCTCGGGCGGGTGCGACGGCGAGGTACCGGCGTCGTAGTAGCCGTGCGCGCTCAGGCCGTCGAGGTACTGCGCGATGCCCAGCGGCGCCAGGCGCTCGATCCACACCGAGTTCTGCCGCAGGAAGGCATTGGTGGTGCCCATCACCACCGCGTTGGGATCGTTGGCGTGGATGCCCTGCCACGTCGCCTTGTACATCGCCACGAAGTTCGCGTCGGTGTCCTTCCACGGCCGGCCGCCGTCGTAGTCGGGCTCCCACGTCACCTGGTAATAGTTGGCCGACTGCGCCGGGAAATAGCGCGCGCGCGCGGCGGCCGACTCCAGCCCCACGCGCGTCATGTAGTCCTGGTACGCCGGCATGGACTTGGGCGCGTAGCCGTAGGTGGGCTGGCCGGTCGGGCTGGCCCAGCCGGGGATGCCGTCGAGCTGGATCAGCCGCATCAGGTCGCCGGGCTGGAAGTAGGAAGCCAGCGGATAGGTGGCCGGGTTGAAGGTGTTGGGGCCGCTCGGCTCGGTGACGGACCAGTTGCGGTTGTCGTTGGCCCACGACAGGCCCAGCGCCGGATAGATCGGGCGATAGCCGTCGCCGTCGCAGCAGGTCTGGCCGGGCGCGACGAACGCCGTGCCCTGCCCGCCGAAGCGGTGCAGGTCCTGGCGCGCGTAGCTGGCCGCCGGCAGCACCGCGGAGACGTCGGGCAGCACGCCGAAGGTGGCGATGCCGTTGGGGCGCGTGCCGCGCGAGCGCAGGCCGCCGCCGGCCGAGGCCAGGCTCACCGACACGGCGAAGTAGCCGGCGGCGCTCGCCCTGCAATCCATCGTCGACACGCGCGGGCCGGCGTCCACCGGGAACTGCCCGTTCGCGCGGACCCGGCCCCAGGTGTCGGCGATGGACCAGTTGGCGACGTCGGCGCCGGCCGCGCGCGTGGTGATGCTCACCTCGAAGGTGCTGCCCGGCGCGAACATGCGCGAGCCGTCGCTGCCGGGCGTGTCGGCCTCGATGGTGTCGCCGTCGGGCGGGGCGTCGGCGCCGGCGGCGGGCGCGGCGCAGGTGATGGTGCCGCTGTCCGCCAGCCCGGCCGCGGCCGGCGGCGGCGCGCTGCCGGCCGGCCTGGGCTTGTCCGCGCCGTGGTCGCCGCCGCACGCGGTGGCGGCGAACAGGCACAGGCAGGCGAGCAGCGCGGCGGGCAGGGTATGGCGCGCGGCGCGGCGCGGCGGGCGGGTGGCGGCGGGACAAAGCAGACGCATCGCGCTAGTCTCCCTGGTAGCAGATCACCTGCGCGTAGTACGGAGAGTAGTGCCAGATGATCTGCTGCAGCGGCGCGTGGCGACCGTAGGCGACCGTGGCGACGGTGCACAGGCCGAGCAGCGCCGCCCCGGCGATCACGCTGCTGCCGGGCCGGCGCGGCGCGGGCGCGCAGGCGCGCAGCACCCAGCCCGCGATGGCGGCGCCGAGCAGCCAGCCGGCCACCACCTCGGCCGGCGTGTGCGCGCCGAGCAGCACGCGGCTCAGGCAGATCAGGGCCGCCAGCGCCAGGCCCAGTGTCAGCCCCGGCAGCAGTCCCCGTGTCGGGCCGGCGGCGCGCCAGCCCGGCCGCGCGCCGCGCAGCAGCAGCGCCAGGAACACCGACCACACCGCCGCCGAGAGCATCGCGTGGCCGCTGATCACGCGCATGTCGAAGCGCTCCAGCGCCAGGCCGCAGCCCGCGTGCAGCAGCTTGCTGGCCAGCACCACCGCCGAGCCCGCCGCCAGGCACGCGACCCAGCGCAGCGCGGCGCGCCACCCGTCCGCGCGCAGCAGCCACAAGGCCGTGGCGAACGCCAGCGGCAGCGTCACGGCAGCATCGCCAAGGTCTGTGATGCGATACCAGTTCATCGTGCTTGTTCGTTGTGCTTGCCCGTCGTGCGACGGTCCGGCTTGATGGTCCGACCGACGATCCGACCTGATGGCCCGACCTCATGGCCCGACTCTAAGGCCGCCGCGCCGCGCCGTGGCGCCCGCGCGCGCGCACTGTCTGAATAGGGCGAACTGTTGGCAGATGCCCGTCCGGCCACGGCGATACGCTGGCTGCACCTGGGCAAGCCGCGCCGCGGCCGCCTCGGCCGGGCAACCACACGACGGGGGTAGATCCATGCTCAAGATCAGGAAAGCCGTATTTCCGGTGGCCGGCCTAGGCACGCGCTTCCTTCCCGCCACCAAGGCAAGCCCGAAGGAAATGCTGCCGGTGGTCGACAAGCCGCTGGTCCAGTACGCCGTGGAGGAAGCCATCGCGGCCGGCATCACCGAGCTGATCTTCGTCACCGGGCGCAGCAAGCGCGCCATCGAGGACCACTTCGACAAATCCTACGAGGTGGAAGCCGAACTGTTGGCGCGCGGCAAACAGGCGCTGCTGGACCTGGTGCGCGGCATCAAGCCCGCCCACGTCGACTGCTTCTACGTGCGGCAGGCCGAGCCGCTCGGGCTCGGCCACGCGGTGCGCTGCGCCAGCAAGCTGATCGGCGACGAACCGTTCGCGGTGATCCTGGCCGACGACCTGCTCGACGCGCGCACGCCGGTGCTCAAGCAGATGATCGAGGTCTTCGACCACTATCACAGCAGCGTCATCGGCGTGGAGGCGATCGCGCCGCAGGACTCCCGCTCCTATGGCGTGATCGACGGCAAGCCGTGGGACGAGCGCGTGTTCAAGATGTCCGGCATCGTGGAGAAGCCCGCGCCCGAGGCGGCGCCGTCCAACCTCGGCGTGGTGGGCCGCTACGTGCTGATGCCCAGCATCTTCGCGCACCTCGGCGCGCTCGCGCCGGGCGCGGGCGGCGAGCTGCAACTGACCGACGCGATCCAGGCGCTGCTCGCCCACGAGCAGGCGCTGGCCTACCGCTACGAAGGCCGGCGCTTCGACTGCGGCAGCAAGCTCGGCTACCTGAAGGCCACGGTGGAGTTCGCGCTGCGCCATCCCGAGGTGGCGGCGCCGTTCGCCGAATACCTGCGCGAGGAATGCGCCGTGTTCGCGCAGCCGGCGCCCGCGAAAACCGGCGAAGCCGCGCAAGCCACTCAACCCACGGAAGCCACGCAGGCCGCGGCCAGCACGACCGCCGCCCGCGCCGCGCAGCGCGCCGGGCTGGTGCCCGAGGCCGCCTGAACGGCGCGGGCCGGCTTCAGCGGAAGTAGGCCTTGGTGTTCTCGTGCACGTCGTCGCGGCCGAGCAGTTCCCCGGGCGTCATCCAGCGGTAGGCGCTGTGCTGTTCCGGCATGCCCGCCGCCTCCCCGCCGCCCTGCGCCTCGTCCGGCATCGTCCAGGCGTAGGCCAGCACGACGTAGTGCGTGGTGACGCCCGGCTCCCCGGCGAAGTTGTCCGGGTAGTGATGCTCGAACACGCCGCGCGCCACCGCGCCGGCGCGCTCGGCGCCGGCAATGCCGAGCTCGTCCGCGACGATGCGCCGGAATGCCGCATCGAGGCTTTCGTCCTTGCGGATGCGCCCGCCCGGCACGAACCACGTGTCGCGCGCGGGACGGTTGCGGCGGCGGCCGAGCAGCGCGCGGCCCCGGGCATCGGTGACGATCAGGTCGATCGACACCAGCGGGGCGTGGCGCACCACGGCGAGGAAATCCATAGCACCGAGCATGGATGGCGGCTCCTGGAAAAATGATGGCAGTGGAAAAAGCAGCAGCGGCGCGGCAGCCGGCGAAACGCGGGACGGCGCCGGCGAAAGGGGGAATGACCGGGAACCGTCGACGCACTCTCGCCGGCGCAGAAAGGCGCCCCGCCCACCGGGGGATAGGCGAGGCGCAAAACGCGCGCAAGTGGGTCAGACCTGAGCGCGACGTTCCGAGCCTAACCGCGTCCGCGCGATCATAACGTGGGCTAGCGCACCGCGCGCTGCCACAAGCGAACGATTGGCGGAAGGCGACGGTCCGGTCCGCGGGCCACCGGCGGACCACCAGCGGCCGCCGGATTTTTCCAATCCACCCAGAGGTTGGGTATCCCTTCAGACTGCCCGGCGGCTGACGTTATTGCGGGAGCGGCCGGGAGTGGCCTGCCGCATGCCCGGCGCAGGCGCCCGGGTATCACCGCGCGCCCGCGGGGCACGCCCGAACCCCACGCAGACCCCCATGCAATCCGACCTGACCCTCCTGGCGGCGCTGTGCGCCGTTACCGCAGTGCTGTTCGCCGCGCTCGGCATCCGCTATCTGCGCAAGCGCTCGCGCGTGGACCTGTGCATCTCCCGGCTGGAACAGCAGTTGCGCGAGCGCCGGATGGGGCGGTGATGCCCGCCTTATGATTTAAAAATCACATAACGACCAGATCAGCCACGAGGCGGCCCGGTCCGAGTGCCGGAACAGAGCCCGAAAATATGGGTTATTCTCGACATCATGTCTTATAGACGATACTTATGATTTCCCACGTAACGAGCCGCAGTAAATGTATGCATAAATCTGAGAACTGGGCCACCGGCGAATTGTCCGCGTGGACGGCATCGTTACCGATCTTCGCAGCGGGGTTCCAGGGTACCCGATGCAGGCCATAGAGCGTGCAGGGTTGGAACGACGGGGTGTGGATGTCGCGGGGTGTAAAGGGCCATTCTTCGGAGTGGCCTTTTTTATTTCAGGATGACTCCAGTACCGCACTTTGCTGGACTACGCCACAGCCATATACAGCAAGTTTATCAATGACTTAGGCGAGTTCAACATATGCCGGTGCTTTCTGAAACTTGACCCGGCTTCCCTTCTACTGGCTCCTACGAGGCTCCTGGGAATCGGGTCTTTCCGAGGAGTCATCATGGCTAAGATCAAGCTCACCAAGTCCGCAGTAGATGCGGCACAACCCCAAGCGCAAGCCATCGAGCTGCGCGATACCCTTGTTCCCGGCTTCCTGTGCAAGATTACGCCGGCCGGTCGCAAGGTGTTCATGCTCCAGTACCGAACCAACGCCGGCGAGCGACGCAAGCCGGCCCTGGGCCTGTTCGGCGAGCTGACCGTTGAACAGGCCCGCTCGCTGGCGCAGGAATGGCTGGCCCAGGTGCGCCGGGGCGGCGATCCGGCAGCGGACAAGGCCGAGGCACGCCAGGCACCCACCGTTGAGGAATTGTGCAAGAAGTTCATGGAGGACTACTCCAAGAAGCGCAACAAGCCCAGCACCCGAGTCGGCTATCAAGGCGTCATCGACCGCTGCATCATCCCGCTGCTGGGCCGCAAGAAGGTTCACGACGTGAAGCGGCCGGACGTTGCCGGGCTGATGGAGAAACTTTCATACAAGCAGACCGAGGCGAACAAGGCGTTCAGCATCCTGCGCAAGATGTTCAACATGGCGGAGGTGTGGGGCTATCGGCCAGACGGCACCAATCCTTGCCGCCATGTCCCGATGTTCCCTGCCGGCAAGTCCACCCATCTCATCAGCGACGACGACATGGGCAAGCTGTTCCGGCAGCTCGACAAGATCGAGGTCGAAGGGCTTGAGAACTACGTCATCCCTCTGGCGATTCGCCTGCAATTCGAGTTCGCCGCCCGCCGCTCCGAAATCGTCACGCTCGAATGGGAATGGGTCGATCTGGAGAATCGGCGCGTCGTCTGGCCCGACAGCAAGACCGGCGGCATGTCCAAGCCCATGAGCGAGGAAGCCTACCGGCTGCTTTCGACGGCACCGAGACAGGAAGGCAATCCCTATGTGCTGCCGTCGCCACGCCATCCGGCGCAGCACCTGACCACAGGCGAATATTACGGCGGCTGGTGCCGCGTGCTCAAGGCGGCGGGTGCGACGCACGTGGGGACGCATGGCATCCGCCATCGCTCTGCGACCGACATTGCCAATTCAGGTATCCCGGTCAAGGTCGGCATGGCGCTGACGGCGCACAAGACCGTCGTGATGTTCATGCGCTATGTCCACACCGAGGACGATCCAGTGCGCGAGGCGGCCGAACTGGTGGCGAACCGGCGCAAGGCGATTACCGGCGCCAAGCAGCCTCCTGCGGAGGCGACAGCA
>NZ_AQPL01000449.1:0-364 GCF_000395345.1 Cupriavidus sp. WS
GCGATTACCGGCGCCAAGCAGCCTCCTGCGGAGGCGACAGCATGACCAGGCGCCGGTCATCCGTGGCATCGCCCGCAGCGCCGTCGGCGCTGCTGGGCGACATTCGGGTACTGATTGAGGCGGCGCGGCAACGCGCCGCCTCGACGGTGAATAGCGAGCTGACGATGCTCTACTGGCGCATCGGCCAGCGCATCCACACGCAGGTGCGTATTCCACGCGATGGCGGACACGATTCCATGCTGATGGCGGACAGTGTTCCAGCGTGATGGCGGACAGTGTTCCACGCTGAAGGCGGACAGCATTCCAAACTGATGGCGGACACCTGCGGGGTGTTCTGAGTGACCGAACCTGTCAGATTTTTTGT
>NZ_AQPL01000450.1:0-20849 GCF_000395345.1 Cupriavidus sp. WS
CAAAAAATCTGACAGGTTCGGCAAGCAGGTTCCGGTACTATTCCTGACCGCGCGTGGCGGCGTGGATGACCGCGTCAAGGGCCTGGAACTCGGCGCCGACGACTACCTGGTCAAGCCCTTCGCGTTTTCCGAGCTGCTCGCGCGCGTGCGCACGTTGCTGCGCCGCGGCAGCGCGCCCAATCATCCGGATCGCATCCAGATCGCCGATCTGCTGCTCGACCTAGCGCGACGACGCGCGACCCGGGCAGGACAGCGCATCAACCTGACAAGCAAGGAGTTCGCCCTGCTCGAGCTGCTGGCGCGGCGCCAAGGCGAGGTGCTGCCGCGTTCATTGATCGCTTCGCAGGTCTGGGACATGAATTTCGACAGCGACAGCAACGTGATCGACGTCGCCATTCGCCGGCTGCGCGCGAAGATTGACGATGCCTTCGAACCCAAGCTCATCCATACGGTACGGGGCATGGGATATACGCTGGATGCCCCGGATGCCGACTAGGGCCTTACGCATCCGTCGCCCGGCTTCGCTCGCGCTGCGGGTTACGGCCCTGGTCGGCATCGCCACGACGCTAGTATTCCTGGCCTTCAGTTGGCTCATCGTCCGCGCGTTGGAACACCACTTTGCCGAGCAAGATGCCGGGGAACTCAGGGCCGTGGCCGATGCCGTCGTCAAGCCGTTGCGCGACGCCGGTATGAATGCCGATGATGGGTCGCTGCGCCGCCGGCTTGCCGGCGCGGTGGCGGGACATCATGGGGTGTTCTACTACGTCGCCAACACCGAAGGAACCACGGTCTATGCTAGCGGAGGCCCCAAACTGTCATCCCTCGTCGCAAGCAAGAGTCCCACCGAGACGATCAATACCCGCAAGTTGGCAACCTGGCAGGAACAAGGGAAGTCCTACCGTGGCGCGGTGCTACGTGTGGATGGCGGTGCAGGCCGGAACGCAGATCGCTATACCGTCGCTGTTGCGATGGACATCGATTTCCACCTCTCGTTTCTCGAAGACTTCAAGCGCATGCTGTGGTTGGCCACCTGCGTTGTGCTGTGCATTGCGCTGCTGGTCGCCTGGCTGTCCGTTCAATGGGGGCACCGGCCCATCCGCAAAGTCAGCGCCCGGATTCGCGCGATCCGCTCATCGCAGCTAAACGTGCGATTGAATCCCCACGAAGTACCGCTCGAACTGGAAGAACTTGTCGCCTCGTTCAACGACATGCTCGCACGCATCGAAGACGGATTCGTGCAGTTGGCTAATTTCTCGGCTGACATCGCGCACGAGTTGCGCACCCCGGTTACCAACCTGACCACGCAGACGGAAGTGGCCCTCGGCCAGTCCCGCTCCGCCGAAGAGTATCGGGAAGTGCTGTACTCCAATCTGGAGGAGTTCGGGCGCATGAGCCGAATGATCGGGGACATGCTGTTTCTCGCGCAGACGGAGAACGACCCGCGCAATCTCCATCGGGTAGAAATGGACCTGGGCAACACGATCAAGGGACTCTTCGACTATTTCGAGGCCTTCGCGGAGGATCGCAACGTGACCCTTCGTTTGCAGGGGCGGATCGAACCGATAAGGGCCGATAGGGAGATGCTGCGGCGTGCCTTGAGCAACCTTCTGTCCAACGCCATCCGCCACACCCCGCGCGGCGCTGCCGTCACCGTGCGGCTGGGTCAGGATCAGGGACGCACCACGGTGCGCGTCGAGAATCCGGGCAGCAAGATCGCTGATGAGGACCTGCCTAGGCTGTTCGATCGCTTCTACCGTGTCGATCCCTCGCGGCAACGCAAGGGAGAAGGCGCTGGGTTGGGGCTCGCCATCGTCAAGTCGATCGTCGAGGCACATGGCGGTGATGTGCATGTGGCATCGGACGACACGGTAACGCGGTTCGATATCCTCTTGCCGCCAAGCGACTGACGCACTGGCCTGCGCGCGAGTGCAGACCAAGGCCGCCCAGAAAACTCAGCATCCCGACACGGGCGGCGCCGGCCTGGCGGTCGCCCCTGCTGTCGCGGGCTTCGACCGGACCCATCTGACGGTGAGACGGGAGCCGCCATAGGTCTGGCGACCAGCGTTACTAAGTGCCAGGCTGGCGGTGACCTCCATCGCGCGGCCGGAGATCATTTCAGCGCCTTTCGTATTGGCGATCTGGACCGTTCGGACAAGGGCGAGGAGTAGTTGGCGGAGATCGCATGGCTGAGCCAAGAGCTCGAGCGGGAGCGGGAGCGGGAGCGGAATGAGCTCGCTGCCGTCCGACGACCCCTCATGCAGGCTAAGCTTCGCGTTGAGACGGTAGTCCATCCGGAACCCCGCAACCACAAAAAAGCCTCCCGAAGGAGGCTCGTCGGGAGTCTGCGCCCGACCCTATTTGACCGTCAAGCGAGACTTGCTGACCGTGACACGCAGAGTACTGGTATAGGCGCTCCGCACAGGCTTGGAGGGCTGGGGCTTGCTCGCCGCAGTGTCCGCCTGCGCCAGCAGAACTTGCATGCCGCGCTGCTGCATGGCGACCACTCGCGGACGCAACTGCTTGCTCGGCTTACTGGCCTTGGTCGAGCGGGCCGGCAGCAGGTTACGCGCGTTCAAAGCCATAGAAACCTCCTTTATCCTGATCCGGTCGCGTGACGCACCGGAACCTGGGGCCATAGCGCCCCTTGTCGAAGTGCTTACCCAATCTATTGTAAAGCAGATCCAACTGGCCCGATTGCGGCATGAAGAAGTACTGCGGCACGTCCGAGTATGTGCTTGCATGAATAACCAGTGATCTTGCCAGCACATCGCAGAATTGCCAAATCATCCCCGGGTCGGGCAGTGGCCAACTTTGGGGATCGAACATGGTTTCGGCGTCGGCCTCCGCCCGCATGAATTTCACCAGACGGGCATGCGGGGCGGGCGCGAAGCCGTCCGCCCATTCTTCGGCCGTCTCCCGCATCCATTCGAGATCACCGTCGGCATAAACGAGGACGTCGGCGAAGAAAACCACGAAACGCACCACACCGAATGTGATGCCAATCACTTCGATGCCGTCGCCATCGACCGGCATCGGTTCGCTGATTCCCACAAAGGTTGGATCGTTCGCCGGCTGGTCCGCAAGAAGATCAATTAGCAGCGCCGGCGTGATGTAGTGGTGCACAGTGCGAGGATTCCTATCAATTTGTGATTACTGTATCACATCAAGGTGACAAGAGAGGAACTGCCGCCGCCCAATAAGCCTCCGCTCACGCACAAAGACCGCTACACAGCCCCGATCCCAGAAATTTTCAATCTCATATCACTGACACGAACCCGCCCCGGTATTGCCTTGGGGTGCCTCATCCATCGAGTTCTCTCTTCATGGAGTCAGCGTGATACCCATCCAACGACCTTCCCGACCGCTTCCGGTCATCGTCATCCTCGAGACCAGCAGGCACGCTCGCCTCGACAATTTCACCAACTGCACGAAAGCTGCGCCGCGCTGCCGACTCACGGACAGCGGCGCGGCAACGCGCCCGGTCTACACGCTCCCGGGGAACACGCCATGACGCTGCCCTGCCCTCGCTGCAATTCCACCCGGATCGAAACCCGGGATTACGCTCGCAAGAGCGCTGGCATCATCGGCGGCATTGCCGGTGCCGTAGGCGGCACGTCGGCCGCGATTGGCGGCGCGGAGGCTGGAGCTCTCGTCGGCTCGGCTGGTGGCCCCTTCGGTACGATTGCCGGAGCCATCATCGGAGGACTCGTGGGCGGAGCCACTGGCTGTGTCACCGGCGCGCGGATCGGCGAAGCGATAGACGATGCCGTCCTCGACAACTTCCATTGCCTTGATTGTCAGCATGTCTTCAGCGCGCGTAAGCGCGAGTAGCTCGTTCAGCGTGACGCCACGTCGACTGCATTGACTCTCTTGATCTTAGGTAGAGCCCGGCCCCGTTGCCGGGCTTTATGCCTCTTGTGCCTTACCACCATGACCACGGCTACCCCATCCCTCGCGCCAACGCATGACGGCCTAGAACATGTCCTGCCCCTGAAGCAAGCCTATGTGAAAGGCACCGACCTGCGCATCGTCGGCACTCTCGAGCAGATCCCGGGCTGCGCCTGCGTGGCCGGCTTCGACCACCATGACCAACCCGTCTATTCCGGCAACACCGAAGTCTGGTGGAACGGCCAGAGGACGGAAACCGATCCCTGCAACGACCAGCCCATCTATGTCGACCAGAACCTCGAGACACGGGGCGCCAACGAGATCGAATTCCGAGGCGCCTGATCACCCTTTACCGCGTCTACGTCAACCCACTCCGAAGCCCGGTCTTGCGCCGGGCTTTTTGCATTTTTCTCTCTAAAGGATTTTTATCATGCATCTCGTACAAACGATGGCCTACGTCAACGCAACGCCCTGGCATGGTCTGGGCAACAAGTTGACCGCGAACCAGCCGCTCGAGGTCTGGGCCGAGCGCGCCGGCATGAACTGGCGCATCGAGGAGTCCGAAGTTCGCTTCGTGTCCGGGAGCGCCGGCCTGGGCTCCATTCACGCCTTTCCCGAACAGAAGGTCCTCTACCGCTCCGATACCAAGGCGCCGCTCTCCGTCGTCTCCAGCCGCTACCAGGTCGTCCAGCCCGCCGAGATTTTGGAGTTCTATCGGGATCTCACCGAGGTCGGTGGCTTCGAACTGGAAACGGCCGGCGTGCTGAAGGAAGGCCGCAAGCTCTGGGCGCTCGCCCGCACCGGGCAGAGCGCCACGCTGAAGGGTCGCGACAAGGTCAACGGCTATCTGCTGTTGGCGACAGCCTGTGACGGGACCCTTGCCACCACCGCGCAATTCACTTCCGTGCGCGTCGTCTGCAACAACACCTTGTCCATCGCGCTGGGCGACGGCGCGGGTGCCGTCAAGGTACCCCACCGCAGCCAATTCGATGCGCAAGCCGTCAAGCGCCAGCTCGGGATTGCCATCTCATCCTGGGATGGTTTTATGGCTCGCATGAAGGCGCTGTCCGAATGCCGTGTCAGTGACGATGCAGTCGAAACCTTCTTCCGCCGTGTGCTGACCTACCCCACCGCCAACCCGGCCGAGCGGGCAACCACTGCCGTCAACGATCGCGCCGTCAAGGCGGTGCAGGAACTCTACGCGGGTAGCGGCAAAGGTGCGCAGCTTCCCTCCTCGGCCGGGACCGCGTGGGGTCTGCTCAACAGCATCACGGAATTCGTCGACCACCATCGCCGTGCCCGCAGCGACGACCACCGCCGCGACGCAGCGTGGTTTGGTCAGGGTGCCGTCATCAAGCAACGCGCGTGGGAGGAGGCCTTGCGGCTGGCGCACTGATCGCGTGCGCTGTGCAGTCCTTCATTCATCAGTCCAAGCCCGGTGTGCATATCGCACACCGGGCTTATTCATTTCAAGGAGGCAAAGATGTCTCACCCCAACCAACAAACGAAGTCCGCCAATGGCAGGCCCGCGCTGCGCCTGGTCGATACCAAGGGCCTGAGCCGAGATGATTGGCTCGCCGCGCGCAGAACCGGCATCGGCGGCTCGGATGCGGCTGCCGCGGTTGGACTGAATCCCTACCAAAGCCAACTGGAACTGTGGCTCGAAAAAACCGGGCGCGATGCCGGCCTGACCAAGCCCGACCCTCAGGACACCACGGAGCCCGTCTACTGGGGCACGCTGCTCGAACCCATCGTGGCCGCCGCCTACACCCAGCAAACGGGTCGCCGGGTGCGCAAGGTCAATGCCATCCTGCGCCATGCATCCGTGCCCTTCATGCTGGCCAACCTCGATCGAGAGATCGTTGGCGTGCCGGACGTGCAGATTCTCGAATGCAAGACGGCGGGCGAGTTCGGCGCACGGCTGTGGCGGGATGGTGTGCCCGAATACGTGCAGTTGCAGGTCCAGCACCAACTCGCTGTCACCGGCAAGCAGGCGGCGGATGTCGCCGTCCTGCTGTGCGGACAGGCACTGACCGTCTACCGGATCGAACGGGACGACGCCCTTATTACCCGTCTCATCGAACTGGAAGCGCGATTCTGGCAGTACGTGCAAAGCGATACCCCACCACCGGCCGATGGCTCCGCGTCGGCGGACGCCGCCCTGCGCTGCCTGTTTCCGCTGGACAACGGCCAGACCGTGGACTTCAGCGAAGACAGGCCGTTAAGTGCGGTTTTTTCCGATCTGGTGATGTTGCGCTCCGAGATTGCCACGCGCGAAACGCTGGAAGCCCACCTCAAGCAGACGATCCAGCAGGCCATGGGCGACGCCTCGCGCGCGCGCTTCGAGACCGGCGAAGTGAGCTTCAAACGCAGCAAGGACGGCACCGGCTTCGATCTGAAGCGGCTGCTGGCCGAGCACCCCGAATTCCAGGCGACATACGCCACCACCAAAGCTGGTTCGCGCCGGTTCCTGATTCACGCTCAAGGAGAAACTTCATGCTCAAAGGCTTGACCATTACGCCGCCTGTCATCGGGCGGATTTCCATCGGTCGCGTCGTGGAAAAGAACGGCAAGCGACTGCCGGAGAAAGACGATCAGTTCACGTTGACCAGTCAGGTGCAGAATCGCGATGGCTGGGTTTTGCACCCGCTGGACGAGACGCTGCGCAAGGCGGGACAAAGCAAGCTCCGTGCGATTCCGGTGCGGATGTTGTTCAATGATCCGAATCTGAATCTGCGCGCCGAATACACCCTCTTCGACCGGGAGACCGGGCGACCCGTTTGCGTCGGTAACGGCGAAACCTGCAAGCGAGTCGGCAACGATGGTGTCGCCACCCTTCCGTGTCCGTCGCCGGACGGCTGTGGCTTCGGCAAGGCCGCAGGATGCAAGCCCTATGGACGTCTGAACGTCGTCATCGGTGATGACGACGAACTGGGCTCCTTCATCTTCCGCACGACCTCCTACAACTCCATCCGCACGCTGGCGGCGCGCCTGCATTACTTCGGGGCCGTTTCGGGTGGGCTGCTCGCGTGCCTGCCGCTGGAACTCAAGTTGCGGGGCAAGTCCACGACCCAAAGCTACCGCTCGGCCATCTACTACGTGGACCTGGGCGTGCGCGCCGGCAGTTCGCTGGAAGCGGCCATCGTGGAAGCGCGCGAGATACATGAGCGTCGTTGTATGGCGGGCTTCGACCAAGGCGCCCTGGACGAGGCAGCCCGGCTCGGTTTTGCCAATGGCGCGTTCGAAGACGGCGAGGAGGAACAGGCTGCCGTGGCGGAAGAGTTCTTTCCCGAAGCCGGACAAGCTGTAGAACACAGCATGCGCCGGACGGAGGCGCCGGCCAATGCGACGTTGCGAGAAAAGCTGGAGCGTCAGGAGAAGGCCCTGCCGACGCTGCCGGCATGAGCGCCGCGGATACCGCGCGAGGCTGGCATCCGATCTCGTTTGGCGCACTGATCTTGGCGTTGGCAGGCACGGGTACAGCGCTTTTCCTGTCGACGCTGGCTGGTTGGCAACGCGGCGGCTGGCTGGTGGAGCGCATCGCCTGGGTGGCAATGGGCGGGGTGCTGGTCCTCAGCGCCCATCTGCTGCCGGCGCTTGGCCAGGCGGCTCGGCAAAAGACGCGTTGGGTCGGCGGCGCGCTTTGGGCAGCATGCATGATGGCCGCCGGCTACGGGCACGCTACCTTCTTCCTCTGGTCACAGCAGCATGCAGGGGAGGCACGCGTGTCAGTCATGGCGTCCACCAGTTCGACCACCGTAGTCACGGAAAAGTCATCGTCGGCCACACCGCCAGGACGATCTCTGTCGGCCATCGCCGCCGAGCGCGCCAGGGTCGTGACCGCGTTGGCTACGGCTCAGGCCAGGCACTGCGACGGGGGCTGCCCTCTCCTGCAAGCCAGACGGGAGAGCCTGACCGCGACGCTGGACGCGCTCGCGGTGGAAGCAGAGGAAGTTCGCCGCTGGGAAGCGGCTGAGGACCGCCAGGACGAGGAAAGGCAACGTGAGACCACCCGCCGTGACGCTGCCCGTCACGACCCCGTCATCGCAGCATTGGCGGCGTGGCTGGGCATCTCACCTGCCGGCGTCGAATTCCTCGGCGCGATGATCCTGGCGGGATCCCTGGAGGGCGTCGCCTGCTACGGCTGGCTCCTGACGCTTGCCTCGCGGGTGCCGGCCATGACGGCAGTCACGAAGAGTCACCAAATCGTCCCGCCCCCGGTCAGCCCACCGGCCTCCACCAGTCACGCCGATACCGAGACTGACCTCTCGCGACTGCATCGGGCCATCGCCATTGGCGAGCTTCGGCCTACCGTCGCAGAGATCCGCAGCCACTTGCGCTGCTCCCAGGCCAGGGCGGCAGCACTACGCCGCCAACTCGCCGCCCATCACCCAACGGCATAAGCCGGGCTTTCGGCCCGGCGCTTTCCATCCATCCGACGTTCACGCATCCGGGCTTTCCGGAGGCCGACTCACGCCTTCAATCAGGAGAACAACATGACGGAACCTTTCGTACCCACGCCAGCGCCGCCTCGCCTGCGGCTTGGCCGCCTTCTGGCGACGCCTGCTGCAATGGAAGCCTTGCAGGAAGCCGGTGTATCGATCTTTGGCTTGATCAACCGGCACGCACGGGGTGACTGGGGAGATGTGCCCGAGGAAGACCGCCTGCGGAACAACCTGGCTGCCATCACCAGTCAGCGCGTGCTGTCCGGCTACCTGCTGCCCAATCGGCAAATGGTCTGGGTCGTTACTGAATGGGATCGGTCGGTGACGACCGTATTGCTACCGAGTGATTACTGATGTCCCCTCTGATCCAAAAGCTGCATCCGGCCTTGCGCCTCGGCCAGCGGCTCACGATGGCCACCTCTGGCAAACCACTCTTCAGTCGACAGGGAGGATGGGATGGCGGCAGCACGCTGCATTGCACCGCCATGGCACTCGCGCTGCTCGGCAAGCTGTCCGATCCGGTCCATGTCTGGCGGTATGCACACGGTCCCGAGGCCAGATTCTGGGACCGCGCCTCCCCTCATTACCTGCATGGCCTGACGCTGGCAGAACTGGCGAGCCTCATTTGGGAGCTGAACTGCGGCTTGCGACCGGTCACGGCCGAGGGAAGATCGGCAGAGGTGCTCCGTTTCTGCGCGCAGGAACTGGCCAAGGGCTGGCCGGTAGTCATCGGCTGGCACACCCAGTACCCGGCGTCAGCGCACGCTGCACTGGTGGTCGGGGTGGAGGGACGGCAGCGGGCTCGGGGTTTCGTGCCCCATGCCCTACTGCTGCTGGACCCGGCCGAGACCGGACCTGGGCTTGCCGCCTTCAATGCACGGCTGGAGTTCGGCAAGGCCGGCGGTCGGACGACATACGTCATCGCTACCGGACGGCGCCCTGTCGCGATCGAGGGCTGCGTCTCGATCCGGCGATCGGACGGAACGGCATAGCTACCGCAGCCGGCTGCGCTTGATCTCGGGCGGTGTCGCAGCATTCGCACGGCGCTCCCCACTCGGGGCACGTGGAACCTCTGTCATGGGCTCGAAAAGCGCTGCCAGGCTGATCCCGATCGCGTAGCAAATGTCTGCCAATGTCTCGATGGACGGATTGGCGATCCCGCGCTCGATGGCAGAGATGTAGGTGCGGTCGACCTGCGCCTCGAAGGCCAGCGTCTCCTGGGATTTGTCGGCCGCATGCCGGCACTCCTTGATGCGCCTGCCAAGTACCGCGGAGACAGGAACGGCGCGGGAGGCCGCATGCGCGGCAGAGCGACGGGGAGGTTTGTCCGGGCGAGAGGCAGTCATGCCGGGCAGGATGCCTGCCCGGCGACTGATCCTCGACGTTCTATATTCGTCTTTTGTTGTAGTGTTTACTCTACAATAACTCCCGTTTTTGACGTCAACCAGTTCATAAGCCATCTCGGTGCCCTCCCTTCCCGAGGGCATCGAGGACA
Source organism: Cupriavidus sp. WS (assembly GCF_000395345.1). NCBI lineage: Bacteria > Pseudomonadati > Pseudomonadota > Betaproteobacteria > Burkholderiales > Burkholderiaceae > Cupriavidus > Cupriavidus sp. WS. The sequence continues at coordinate 9,829 of NZ_AQPL01000450.1, forward strand.
TGGCGACCTTGCGTCGCCGTGCTTTGGCCGCGTGTTCCCCCGGAGTTCACAGACCTGCGCTGCTGTGCGCGAGGTCTATTACCTATTCAGATCACAAATGAAAAAACAGCTCAAAGAATTGATCGGCCCCAAGGGCCGTCTGGTGTCACTGTTCCGAACCCTGCGGGCGGTGCCCTTTGCTCTGGAATTGCCCGTCTTCGGCACGGTGTCGACCCTCGACGAGGTGCTCAACATTCACGATAACTTCGGCAAGGGTGAGCTGCGGCACCCTGAAGTCGAGAACCATTTGCGCAGCGCAGCAGCACCTGTCGTCGTCGATTGCGGCGTCAACATCGGCGTGACGATCCGCTGGTGGCATCACCTCAACAATAGGGCGCGCGTCTTCGGCTTCGACATGATGCAGGAGGCCCATGCGTTCACTCAGGATCGCATTGGCAGTGCGGGAAGCTGGTATGAACCGATCACATGCGCGCTATCAGCAACCGAGGGCGACAGCCTGGAGATCAGTTTCGATGATCCGCTCTTCGGAGAGAACAGCGTCACCGCAACGGGACGCCGGCAAACGCGGACCGTGAAGACGGGCACGCTCGATGCCCGCCTCGCTCCATATGGTCTCGTGCACATTGACCTGCTGAAGATCGATATCGAGGGGCATGGTGCCGAGGCGCTGAAGGGGGGATCGCGCACGCTGGAACGCACGCGCTATGTCCTCTTCGAGACGCACAACCGGCAGGAAATCTCCGAGTCCGCGCGTCTCCTGCATGACGCTGGATTCCAGTTGATTGCCATGCGCAACCGCACGCTGGTGTACGAACGTGGCAACTACCAGGCAACGTCCGCACGGCCATAAGGACCGCGCCCTGACCATCGAAGCAGAAACCCAACACTTCCTAGCTTCACCACGCGACGACTGTTCGCGCAGGTGCTTTTTTGACGGGGACATCCCATGAACAAACTCAAACCCACAATCCTTGCTGCAGTTTGCGCGTCCATGCTGGGCGCATGCGGTGGTGGCGATGGCAGTGGTGCGCCCGCCGACTCGGCGCCGCCAACCTCCCCCACTTCGCCTGCGACACCAACCCTCACCGGAAAGGCCATTGACGGCTACCTCGTTGGCGCCACCGTCTGCCTCGACCAGAACGACAACGGTGCTTGTGACGCCAGCGAACCCACCACCGTGACCGATGCCAGTGGCAACTACGGCCTTGTGGTCGCCGACAGTGCAGTCGGCAAGAAGATCCTGGTCGTAGTCGATGCCAACACTCACGACCTGTCTCGCCCCGGTTACGTCTTTCCTAGCAGTTTCGTGCTGAGTGCCGTGGTCGACGGTACCCCGATACAGCACATCACTCCGATCACCACCATGTCGCAAGCCTTGATCGAGAGCGGCAAGAGCCGGGAAGCTGCCCAGAAGGCCATCGTCTCTCTGGTCGGTGGCGTCGTGAATGTTAAGGACGACTACATCGCCACAGGTGACAACGCAGCCAATGCCTTTGCCGCCGCTGTTGTAGATAAAATCTTGGAACTCGCAGCCGGCGGCCGCAGCGACGCCGACACCGTGCGTGCCGTCATGAACGCCATTGTGACCAAGGGCAGCATCGCGGCCGTCACCCTGGCCGATGTCAATGCAGCCAAGACGAAGCCGGTCTACATCAGCGACGTCGACCCGAGCACGTTGCTGGCAGACACGATGTATACCTACGCGGGTACGCGTTCGGATTTCGATGCCAACAAGCTAGTATCTGTCGCCGCTATACGTCGCAGTTGGATGCTTAACGGACTGACGCTCCAATCCAACTACGAAGAGCAAGCACTGTCTACTGATGTGTGGTCACCTAGCAGTACGGGGGCAGCGGCCGTCGCCTATTCGTTTGGTCAATATGCACTCAAGACCGATGGCACCTGGGCGCCCTTCACGGCGGCCAGCGATATCGATGGCAACCTCGCTGTGCAAGCCATCAATGGCAATATCGTGACGGCATCGGACACGGTGACCGGTATGCCGGTGCGTCTGGAATATCGCCGTACTGTGCTGGATGGAAAATCGTATGTCGATGCCATGCCGGCCGGCACGCAGAGCGACTTCTTGGCGCTGCTCAATGGTACCTTCACTACGAGCACGACTGGCTACGCCGTGATCACAACGCGCAGCATGGATTCGGTCACGATCAGAGCATCGACTGAGTGCCACTATGGTGAGAATCCGATCATCGAAGACGGGGTCGTTCAGTGCCCACTGCTGGGCACCCCAGCCAATACCTACACATCAGTGCAGGATGTGTTGACCATAGGGCCGGTGCCGTTCCCTCCAATCGGGCCGGGCTACCTTCGCTTTGGCCCGAACGGGCAATTGGCAGTGTATGACAGTAGCGATGCGAGCAAAATCCTGCTAGACAACACCAAGATCAGCTGGTCGATCTATCCGCGCAATCCGGATGTCATGGTGTTGAACGCCAAGTACGAAGACATCGCAGACGCCGATTCCATGCCTCTTTATCTGGATATTCTGTACGACTACCGGCATACATATCGCGATCTTCTCAAGTCTGGCGCAAAATTTGTCATTGCCCTGCACAACGGCCATCTGCGCTACGGTCTGCTGGTGCCAGCCGGCACGGAAGAACTCACGCCATTGCTCAAAAAGCAAGGCTTTGACCAACTTACGACCGTTATCAAGGCCGCGCTGTCGACCTGGTAAGACCATGAGCCGAGACTGGCTCACCTTCCGGTGGCCAGTCTCTTTTTTTGCCCTTCATGCATTTGCAGGCGGAGTTATGGCCATCCATTGGACTCAGCGAAGCCTTTCACACCGCATAGAAACGAACAATCGCCGGCACCCCTCGCTAGCCATATGCTGTTCTCACTCTCAATCGTTTGCCGCGTACTTGGCGACCCACGCCTTAACCTGCTCTTCATCCCAGCCAACAGCCCCTCCGTTCTGAGCCCCAAGCGGAAAAGATCGAGGGAAGGAGGGATCGAACTGGGCTGAGCGCGAGTCCATGCGGTTGTAGATAGAACTCCGCCCAAGCCCGGTAAGCTCCATGACGCGAGGCAACCGCGCGACCTTGCCTATCTGTCGCCTCTCGGCAGCGGGCAAAGACTCCGCCAGATAGCCCGCACCACCGCGGCTTTTCGGCTCACGCAACTCACCTGCCTTGCTGACGACAGGCTTCTCCGTCAATTTCGGGGTCGTGTGAAGGGGCTCGGTATCCCCTTGAGCTTGCTCTACCTCCGGCATTGCAGCCGAGGTCGCCTTCTGCCCCGACTCAGTCTCTTGCCGTGGGAATTGTGCTTCGGTTTCCGCATCGTTGCCCTCAGGAACAAGACCACACCGATCTAAGTATGCAACCGCCTGCTCACGTGGAATATAGCTGCCGGTGGTAAGCACCGGGACCGGCACGTACATGCTGTCAACGGCAGCTATGTTGCCACGCTTGAATTCAGCTTGCAGTGCCTCTCGTTGACGTGCCAACACGGCCGCCTGCCCGTCCCTCCTCCGCTCCATTTCTGCTGTCGTCATCAGCATCGGCTCCCACTCCGGCCGTTCCTTCAGGTCACGGTAGGCCGTCAGAAAAGCAGCGGCCTCTTCATCAGAGATTGGATACCGCAGTGGTGGCAACTGAGGGAGCACGCCCTCGAGCCAACAACGGTCACTGTCGCTCAGCGCAAAGGGCAGCCACGCCTCCCGGACTTGATCCTGCGAAGCGTCTACGGGAGATTCCACTGCTCCTTCGCCATCAGGGCACCATGGCTCCAGAATCGACTGGCTATGGAAGAGCGCACCATCGGAAATTGGACCCACTTGGAACTCGCCCGCGGGAGGCTGCCCGTTACCATCTGGGAGCCGACGCACGGTGAAGCTGCGTCTTGTTCTCCTCCCGACCACACATCTCATCCCCTCAAGCGGCTGCTCGTCAGCGGGGCAAATGGCCTGAGCTATCGCATGACAGAAATCCGAGAATTCAATCAGGGGGCCAGAAGATAGTTCGACGCGGACTCGCACGTGTTCCTCTTGCATTGGTGGTCAATGACTTCGAGAGTACACGAGGAAAGGCTGACAACCGCCGGGATAGGCTCCATCTGATGATGGGCTGGCTGATGGGCCAGAAAAAACAAAACCCCGGAAGACCGCAATCTTCCGGGGTTCTGCCGCCATTGCTGGCGGAGACGGAGGGATTCGAACCCTCGATCCAGGTTTTGGCCCGGATGCTCCCTTAGCAGGGGAGTGCCTTCGACCTCTCGGCCACGTCTCCCAAACCTGCCGTTGTGTGAGGGAGGCCACACAACGAAGCGCGTATTCTATCGGGGTGTTTTCGATTGGTCAACGAAGTTTCGATGACCGGCCGCAAAAATTTGTGCACCCCGGCAAAACGTGCGGCGGGCCGGATGCGGCCTGCCGCGCCGGATCACGCCTGATCCAGCTCGAACACCTTGTGCAGTGCGCGCACCGCGAGTTCCATGTACTTCTCGTCGATCAGCACCGAGATCTTGATTTCCGAGGTGGAGATCATCTGGATGTTGATGCCTTCCTCGGACAGCGTGCGGAACATCTTGCTGGCGATGCCGACGTGCGAGCGCATGCCCACGCCGACCACCGAGACCTTCGACACCTTGGGGTCGCCCGACACGCTGGCGGCGCCGATGTGGCCCTTCACGCCGTCGTTCAGGATGGACAGCGCGCGCTGGTATTCGCCGCGCGGCACGGTGAAGGTGAAGTCGGTCTTGCCGTCGACGGACTGGTTCTGGATGATCATGTCGACGTCGATGTTGGCGTCGGCGATCGGGCCCAGGATCTGGTAGGCGATGCCGGGCTTGTCGGGCACGCCCAGGACGGTGATCTTGGCCTCGTCACGGGCAAAGGCGATGCCGGAGATGACGGCTGCTTCCATGTCAGACTCTTCCTCAAAAGTGATCAGCGTGCCCGAGTGCATTTCTTTCTCGAGCGGCATCAGGGGGTCGGTCAGCGACGACAGTACGCGGGTCTTCACGCGGTACTTGCCGGCGAACTCCACCGAGCGGATCTGCAGCACCTTGGAGCCGAGGCTGGCCATTTCCAGCATTTCCTCGAAGGTGATCTTGTCCAGGCGGCGGGCGTCCTCGACCACGCGCGGATCGGTCGTGTAGACGCCGTCCACGTCGGTGTAGATCAGGCATTCGTCGGCTTCGATGGCGGCGGCGATGGCCACGGCCGAGGTATCCGAGCCGCCGCGGCCGAGCGTGGTGATGTTGCCTTCGTCGTCGATGCCCTGGAAGCCGGTGATGACGACCACGCGCCCGGCATCGACGTCGGCGAGGATGCGCTCGTCGTCGATCGATTCGATGCGGGCCTTGGTGAAGGCCGAATCGGTTTTCACGGGCACTTGCCAGCCGGTGTAGCTGATGGCGTCGATGCCCTCGCCTTGCAGCGCGATGGCCAGCAGCGCCACGCTGGCCTGTTCGCCGGTGGAGGCCAGCATATCCAGTTCGCGCGGGTTCGGCTGGGCCGAGATTTCCCTGGCGAGGCCGAGCAGGCGATTGGTCTCGCCCGACATGGCCGAAGGCACCACGACTACGCGGTGGCCGGCGCGGTGCCATTTGGCAACGCGCTTGGCGACATTCTTGATGCGTTCCGGAGAACCCATCGAAGTGCCGCCGTATTTGTGAACGATGAGAGCCATCTTCTTGTCGACGCCAGCGATTGTGCAAAACCTCTGAAAATACACGAAGAGGCGTGCCGAGGCAAGGCGCGGGCGGCCCGAGGGGGCGCCGGCCGATGTGGAGGGCGGTGCGCACCCGCGCCGCGGAGGCCGCCGCGCGCGGCGTTTTTCGCGGCCGCACGGCGCCGGATGCGGCCTATTCGGCGGCCGGCGCCCCGCCCTGCCACGCCGACCATTCGATGCGCCAGCGCGGCGCGGCCGGCGCCTGCGGCCACCGGCGGTGCATGCCGAGGCCGGCCGCGAACACCAGCTGGCCGCTGGCCCACAGCAGCGGCAGGTGCGCGCGCCGCGCCGCCGGCACGCCGGCTTCCTGGTAGGCCTGCTTGAGCGCGCGCGCGGGGCCGCCGGGGCGCAGCACGATGCGTTCCCCGCCCTGCCGCGCGGCCAGTCGCAGCGGCTCGCGCAGCACCGCCTCGGGCACGCCGAAGGTGTCGTCGCGCGTGAAGCGCAGCTCGCCGCGCCACGATGGCGCGGGCAGGCTCGCCTCGCCGTTCCAGCGCAGGGCCAGCTCAGGCAGGGACACATCCGGCTCGGCGCGGCAGGCCAGCACGCGGCCCTGGAAACGCCGCAGCACCAGCGCTTCGTGACGGATGGCGGGCTCGCCGCCGTCGTGCCGGATCAGTTGCGCGCGCATGGCGGACAGCCGCGCGGTGGACGGTGCCTGCGTGCCGAGCTCGCGCAGCCACAGGCGCAGCACGGCGTCGGCCTGGGCCGCGGACAACGCGCGCAGCCCGGCGAGGTCGAGTTCGGCCACGGTGGCGGCGTCGCGCGGCGGGCGCACCAGCGGCGCCATCCATTCCGTGGCGAGCGCGTCGAGCAGTTCGCCGGCCTGCGCGAGGTGCGCGGCGGCCTGCGCCACGTTGGCGCGCAGCGCCGGGAACGCCTCGGCCAGCGCCGGCATGTGCTGGCGCAGCGCGTTGCGGGCGAAACGCGGGTCGTGGTTGGAGGGGTCGTCGATCCACGGCAGCGCGTGGACCGCGCAGTAGGCGTCGATCTGGTCGCGGCCCGCGTCGAGCCAGGGGCGCAGCAGCACGATCTGCCGGTCCGCGCCCATGCGCCGCAGGCGCGGCATGCCGCCCAGCCCGGCCAGGCCGCTGCCGCGGAACAGGCGCAGCAGCACGGTCTCGGCCTGGTCGTCCTGGTGATGGGCGAACAGCAGCAGGTGCGCGCCGGCCTCGCCGCACATGGCTTCGAGCGCGGCGTAGCGCGCGCGCCGCGCGGCGGCTTCGAGGCCTTCGCCGTGCTGCTGGCCGACGGTGACGCGGCGGCTCAGGAACGGCACCTGCCAGTCGCGGCACAGCGACGCGCAGAACGCGTCCCACTCGTCGGCGCGGGCCTGCAGGCCGTGGTGCACGTGCAGCGCCACCACGCGCAGCGGCAGCGCGGCGGCGCACACCGCCGCGCGCAGCGCGTGCAGCAGCGCGACCGAGTCGCGCCCGCCCGACAGCGCCACCGCCACCGTGCCGCTCCGCTCGCCGGGACCAGAAACGACAAAGGCCGCACCGGCCTGGAGGGCCTGTGCGACCTTGTCGGTCAAGCCGGCGGACGGATCAGCCCGCCGTGCCGGATTCCTTGAACTTGCCATAGGCCAGCAAGCGCGCGTGGCGGCGCGCCTGCAGCTCCTTCACGTCCATGCCCTGGAACTGGCGCAGCGAATCGGCCAGCGAGCGCTTGAGCATGGCGGCCATGCCCTTGGCGTCGCGATGCGCGCCGCCGAGCGGCTCGCTGACGATCTTGTCGATCAGGCCGAGCGCCTTGAGGCGGTGCGCGGTCAGGCCCAGCGCCTCGGCGGCTTCGGGCGCCTTCTCGGCGGTCTTCCACAGGATCGAGGCGCAGCCTTCCGGCGAGATCACGGCGTAGGTGGCGAACTGCAGCATCTGCACCACGTCGCCCACGGCGATCGCCAGCGCGCCGCCGGAGCCGCCTTCGCCGATGATGGTGGCGATCAGGGGCACCTTGAGGCCGGCCATCACGTAGAGGTTGTGGCCGATGGCCTCGGACTGCCCGCGCTCTTCGGCGTCGATGCCGGGGAATGCGCCCGGGGTGTCGACGAAGGTGAAGATCGGCAGGCCGAACTTGTCCGCCAGCTCCATCAGGCGCTTGGCCTTGCGGTAGCCTTCGGGCTTGGACATGCCGAAGTTGCGCAGCGCGCGCTCCTTGGTGTCGCGGCCCTTCTGGTGGCCGATCACCATGCAGGCCTGGCCGTTGAAGCGGGCCAGCCCGCCCACGATGGAGAGATCGTCGGCAAACGCGCGGTCGCCGTGCAGCTCGTGGAAATCGGTGAAGATTTCGCGCACGTAGTCCAGCGTGTAGGGACGCTGCGGATGCCGGGCGATCTGCGCCACCTGCCACGGGGTCAGGTTGGCGTAGATGTCCTTGGTAAGCTGCTGGCTCTTGCCGGCCAGCCGCGAGATTTCTTCGGAGATGTCGACAGCCGAATCGTCCTGCACAAAACGCAGTTCTTCGATCTTTGCCTCGAGTTCGGCAATGGGCTGCTCAAAATCCAGGAAGGTGGTTTTCATGAGAATCACACGTACCTGTCTGTGAAGGGGCGCATTCTACCGGAATTCGCCCGCTGAACCGCAAGTCTGCGGATGCAGTCTCGCGCACTTCCTTGCAAATTCTGCGCCCCGTCAGGCTAATAGGTCACTGGCAGCGGGTCAAGGCTGCGCCACATGTACCAGGTGGCCACGGTGCGCCAGGGCTCCCAGTTGGCGGCAACCTCGCGCGCCTCACTGCGCGTGACGGGCTCGCCGCTGAAATAATTAGCCGAAATGGCGTTGATCAGGCCGACGTCGTCGAGCGGCAGCACGTTGGGCCGCATCAGGTTGAACATCAGGAACATCTCGGCGGTCCAGCGGCCGATGCCGCGGATCTGCGTAAGCTCGGCGATGACCGCTTCGTCGTCCATCTCCGCCCAGCTTCCCACGTGCACGCGCCCGGCCTTGAAGTGCTCGGCGAGGTCGACGATGTACTCGGCCTTGCGGCGCGACAGGCCGCACCCGGCCAGGCTCTCGTGCCCGGCCTTGAGCATCTGCGCCGGCGTCAGTCGGGGACAGAGCGCCGCCAGCCGCTCCCACACGGTCTGCGCGGCCTTGACCGAGATCTGCTGGCCGACCACCGAGCGGGCCAGCGTGATGAAGGGGTCGCCGCGCGAGATCAGGTGCGCGGGGCCGTAGGTGGGGATCATCTTGCGCAGGATGCGGTCGCGCTTCATCAGGTCGGCGCAGGCCTCGTCCCAATAGGCGGGACGCACCGCGTCGACCACGGCCTCGACCGGCAGCGGCACCGCCTGCGCCTCGGGCAGCGCGGGCGCCTTGGCGGCGCGCGCGCCGGCCTTGGGCGCCGGCTTCACCGGCTTGGCGGCGGCCTTGGCCGCGCCTGCGGCCTTGGCCGGCCGGGGCGCGGCGGCCTTGCCGGCCGCGGCGGTCTTGGCCGGCGCCGCGGGCGGCACCGTCTTGCGCGCGGCAGCGTTCAAGCGCGCCTCCACTCGGTGACACCGCCCGGCTTGTCCTCGAGGATCACGCCGCCGGCCAGCAGCTCGGCGCGGATGCGGTCGGCCTCGGCGAAATTGCGCCCGGCCTTGGCTTCCTTGCGCGCGGCGATCAGCGCCTCGATCTGCCCGGGCTGCAGGCCGTCGGCGCTCTTGCCGCCTTGCAGGAAGGCGTGCGCGTCGCGCCCGAGCAGGCCCAGCGTGGCGCCCAGGCCCTTGAGCTGGCGCGCCATCGCCGGCGCGCCGGTGCGGTTGACCTCGCTGGCGAGGTCGAACAGCACGGCCATCGCGATCGGCGTGTTGAAGTCGTCGCCCATCGCGTCGACGAAGCGCTTCGCGTGCGCTTCCTCCCAGTCGAGCGGCTCGCCGTCGGGCTGCACGTCCTTGAGCGCGGTGTACAGGCGCGTGAGCGAATGGCGGGCGTCGTCGAGATGTGCGTCGCTGTAGTTCAGCGGGCTGCGGTAGTGCGCGCGCAGGATGAAGAAGCGCACCACTTCCGCGTCGTAGGCGGCCAGCACCTCGCGGATGGTGAAGAAGTTGCCGAGCGACTTCGACATCTTCTCGTCGTTGATGCGCACGAAGCCGTTGTGCATCCACAGGTTGACGAAGGTCTGGCCGCTCGCCCCCTCGGACTGCGCGATCTCGTTCTCGTGGTGCGGGAACTGCAGGTCGGCGCCGCCGCCGTGGATGTCGAAATGCTCGCCCAGCAGCGCGCAGCTCATGGCCGAGCATTCGATGTGCCAGCCCGGGCGGCCCACGCCCCACTTCGACTGCCACTTGCTTTCGGCCGGCTCGCTTTCCTTGGCCGACTTCCACAGCACGAAGTCGAGCGGGTCGTGCTTGGCCTCGTTGGCGGCCACGCGCTCGCCGGCGCGCAGGTCCTCGAGCGACTTGCCCGACAGGCGGCCGTAGTTCGGGAACTTGCGCACCGCATAGTTCACGTCGCCGTCGCTGGCCTGGTAGGCCAGGCCGCGCGCCTCGAGCTTGCCGATGATGTCGAGCATCTGCGGCACGTACTCGGTGGCGCGCGGCTCGTGGTCCGGGCGCTGGATGCCGAGCGCGTCGGCGTCCTCGTGCATGTAGCGGATGAAGCGGTCGGTCAGCGCGCCGATGGTCTCGCCGTTCTCGGCCGCGCGGCGGATGATCTTGTCGTCGATGTCGGTGATGTTCTGCACATACGTCACCTCGTAGCCGGCGGTGCGCAGCCAGCGCTGCACCATGTCGAACACCACCATCACGCGCGCGTGGCCGACGTGGCAATAGTCGTACACCGTCATGCCGCAGACGTACATGCGCACGCGGCCGGGTTCGATTGGCACGAAGAGCTGCTTTTCACGCGCGAGCGTGTTGTAGATATTCAGTGGATACATGAAACGAGGTGAATGGAAGAGAAATCCTGCCGGCAGCATGACAGGTTGCGACAGCGACGGCACAACAGGGCACAGCGACACGGCCAGGCGACAAGGCGACAATCGCGCCAGATCGTCACGCCATTGTCGCGCCATTCGCGAGTCCGGCGATTTGCGCCCGGGCAAATTCCGGCGCGCCCCATATCTTACCGGAAGCGCCCGCCCGCCGTGACGCGCCCCGCGCCTCGCGGCGCACCACGGCGGCACCCGGAGGCGGCCCGCCGCGCGCCGCGGCGCGCCCGCACAAGCGGCAAAGCGCGGCCCGCGGGCCGCGCTTTGCTAGAATGCCGCGGAGTATAACGGACCGCCCTTACATGAGCCTGTTCCTGCCCACCCTGAAAACCGCTTCACCCAAGCCCGCGCGCCGACGCACCGCGGCCGCGTCGATCGGCCTGGCGGCAATGCTGGCGGGCCTGCTGGCGG
>NZ_AQPL01000451.1:0-458 GCF_000395345.1 Cupriavidus sp. WS
GCGTGCGCTCGGCGGACCCGGGCATGGCCGCGGCGCAGAAGGCCGCGGCGCAGCAACACTACGACGAGGCCATCAGCGGCTTCGACCGCGTGCTGGCCACCAACCCGCGCAATGCGCAGGCGCGTTTCGAGCGCGCCTGGGCGCTGGCCCAGGCCGGGCGCGAGGACGAGGCGATTGCCGCGCTGTCGTCGATGGCCCAGGACTTCCCCGAGCTGCCCGAGCCGCACAACAACCTGGCGCTGCTGTATGCCAGGCGCGGCGACCTCAAGCGCGCCGAGGCGGAATTGCTGCTCGCGGTCGAGGTCAGGCCCGGCTTCTCGGTCGGCTACGCCAATCTCGGCGACGTCTACCGCCGCCTGGCCGAGACTGCCTACCGCGACGCGCTGCGCCGCAACCCGGCGGACGCCGTGGCGCAGGCCGGCCTCCGGCAGTTGACGGCCACCCCGGCGCCGGCGCCG
>NZ_AQPL01000452.1:0-1622 GCF_000395345.1 Cupriavidus sp. WS
CACTGAAAACGAGGAGACCCCTGCGTGGCCGCCTTGCGCGAGGCGGCGGCGCGTTGGGGTGCGCCGGAGATCGTGAACACCGATCAGGGCAGCCAGTTCAGCGGCGCCGAGTTCGTCGCCGAGGTCCAGCGCATGGGCGCACTCCAAAGCATGGACGGCAAAGGCTGCTGGCGCGACAACGTGTTCGTCGAGAGACTGTGGCGCAGCGTGAAGTACGAGGACGTGTACCTGAAGGCCTACGAGAGCGTCAGCGTCGCGCGGCAGAACCTGGCAGCGTACTTCGAGTTCTACAACGCGCGCCGGCCTCATCAAAGCCATGACGGTCGCACACCCGACATGATCTACTTCACGCACCTGCCCGCGCTGAAGGAGGCTGCGTGAAAGGTTGAGCCATGAGTACATGGCTCAACCAGGGCGCCTCCGGCGGCCTGGCAGGGGCCTGAAGACAAAGAATCAAACCGCAGCCAATCCACTTATCTCAGGCCGCTGCGTGTTCAAACAAGCGGAGCCGGCTCTCTCCACCACAAGGGGCTGGCCCAGACTACGTGCCATGCGTTCACTGAGCACTCGCGCGATGCCATCCATCGCGCCCCCGGGGGGAAAGGGAACGATCCACTTTATCGGCTTGCTCGGGTAGCCCTCGGTCTGCGCCAATGCGGAGTTACCGGCGAATAGACATGCGGTCGCGACCATTGCCATCAAGCACGAGGTCCGGCGGTTGAACATGGAAGTTTTTCTCATGCGCCGATCGTCGATCGTGCTCGTGAGCGGAGTCCAATATCGTTTTAGTCCCTTTCCTTACCTTGTAAGTATCGGAGTCGCTTGTCCTTGGTGCCTAGGCGCTTTGTCGCATGAGGCCCAGCTGACTCCGAGCACCCTTGCGAGCGCGTGTTTTGCTCCGCTAGAGCAAGGCCACGCTTCGATCCGCCGTTGCGCGCCCTCCGACACCGCCAAATAGCTTCTCCGCACGCCATCAGTCCTCATGGAACAGGACCGTGATTGCCGATGTAGAGGCTGCGGCACCGATCACAGGAGCAATTCGCAGTTCCGATCAACTGCCACTCGCTGCACGATTGCATCGACTCCACAGGCTCCTCAATCTCCAGATGAATGGCGGGTCTCACGCCAATCCCACGGCGAAAGGCGCCAGGAAGGATTGTTCGAAGAAGGGAACCTGCTGGCATCCAGCCTCGTGTTGCCTCGATACGGTGTCAACATGCTGCAGCTTGAGGTGCAGATCCACGTTCTGCTGGTCGCCTTCCTGGCCATAAAGCACTGCGGGCGCGTCGTGCCAACGATCTCTGAAGACGTCCAGGAAACCTGCTTGCGGCGACTGACAGCGACGATGCAGTTCACCGAGGGCGTGCCGCCAGACCTCGTCGAACAGATGATCACGAAGTTCTGCCCGGCCACCCCGAACGCTACCTGCTCGCGTTCGTGTACGGCTAACCTAAGTTTCATGAACAACCTCATCTGTTGATCGTGGATGTGACGTCCAGGCACGGAAAGCGGCCTCGCAAGATCGATAAACCTCTTACATACCTGATCCACCGCGATCACCGACAAGGTGCCCCGCAGGGACCTGTCGCCGGCGTGGGCGGGAGCTCGTCGGGCTACGCCCG
>NZ_AQPL01000453.1:0-19709 GCF_000395345.1 Cupriavidus sp. WS
CGGGAGCTCGTCGGGCTACGCCCGCCGAACTCCCGCCCACGCCATTCTTCTCACCTTGATTGACGCGCTCTTCTCATCCTGATTGCCGCGCCGCACAAGGGAGACGAGTGATGGACGTCCAGATCCACTGGACGGCGCTGGCCGTCTTCGCCTTCTTTTTTCTGCTCGTCGCCGTCATGGGCCTCGTCGCATCCCGCTGGCAGACCGGTGGTCAGCGCAAAGACGCGCACCTCGATGAATAGGGCCTGGGCGGGCGCAACTCCGGCACCTGGATCACATGGTTCCTGGTCGGGGGGTGATTTCTATACTGCCTACACGATCATCGCTGTCCCTGCCCTGGTCTATGCCGTAGGCGCCTATGGCTTCTTCGCGTTGCCCTACACGATCCTGGTCTATCCGATCGTCTTCGTGATCATGCCCAAGCTATGGCGCGAAGCGCAGAAGGCCGGACATGTGACTGCGGCCGACGTGGTCTACGCCCGATGCGGCTCACGCAAGCTCGAACTCGCTATCGCGGCAACCGGCGTTATCGCGACGATGCCGTACATCGCGCTGCAACTGGTGGGCATGGAGGTGGTGATCAAGGCGCTGGGTCTCACGGGCGAACTCCCGCTCGCCGCAGCGTTCGTCATCCTTGCGCTATTTACGTACAAGGCTGGCTTGCGTGCGCGATGAGGCCAGGGCCGATGTCTTCAGCTACATCGAGATGTTCTATAACCCCAGGCGTCGCCACAACACCGCTGGCGACCTGTCGCCCGTAGAGTTCGAGCGACGCCATTTCCAACGGCTCAAAAGTGTCTAGGGGAGCCCGGGCGATTCAGTTGTCGAGGTGCAGCAGGCGACGGTGTGGAGCCCGCCTGCGCCGGGGAGCGCACCCGGGTGCACGGCTCTCTCGCAGCTCGGCCGCCACTGCTTCCGATGTCTGGCTGCCTCACCGGCGCAGCCGGATTGATCACAACGGCTCTCGAGCAATCACCCTAGTCCAGCAAGGCATCTCATACAGATAAAAAAATGGCGACGTGCGATCTGTCTTCTTGCAGATCACACGCCGCCAGCATCGTCCACGGGTGGGCTTAGGCTGCGAGTCCTTGGCGCTTCCTCAGATCAAGCGCGACGTCGACGATCATGTCTTCCTGGCCACCGACCATCTTCCGGGCGCCCAGTTCGACGAGGATGTCCACCGTCTTCAGGTCGTACTTCTTCGCCGCTGTCTCCGCGTGGCGCAGGAAGCTCGAATACACGCCGGCATAGCCCAGCGCAAGCGTTTCGCGGTCCACGCGCACCGGACGGTCCTGCAACGGACGAACGATGTCGTCGGCCGCGTCCATGAGGCGATAGAGGTCGGTGCCATGGTTCCAGCCCAGGCGCGCCGCTGCCGCGATAAACACCTCCAAGGGCGCATTGCCCGCTCCCGCACCCATGCCGGCCAAGCTGGCATCAATGCGGTCGCAGCCCTCTTCCACCGCGACGATGGAGTTGGCCACGCCCAGGCTCAGGTTGTGGTGGGCATGAATGCCGGTCTGCGTTTCAGACTTGAGCACATCCTTGAACGCCCGAAAGCGTTCGCGCACGTCCTGCATTCCCAGTGCGCCGCCCGAGTCGACCACGTAGACGCAGCTCGCTCCATAGCTTTCCATCAGCAGCGCCTGCTCGGCCAGCTTCTGCGGCGTGGTCATGTGGCTCATCATCAGAAAGCCGACTGGATCCATGCCGAGTTCACGCGCGTACTCGAGGTGCTGGCGCGACACATCGGCTTCGGTGCAATGCGTGGCGACCCGCACGATGTGCGCGCCGGCGTCGTAGGCCGCGCGCAGGTCATGCGTAGTGCCGATGCCCGGCAGCAAGAGGGTTGCGACCTTGGCGGTCTTCACCGTCTCGGCCACGGCGGCGATCCATTCGAGGTCGGTGTGCGCGCCGAAACCGTAGTTGAAGCTGGAGCCCTGCAGGCCATCGCCGTGCGCGACTTCGATGCTGTCGACGCCCGCGGCGTCGAGCGCAGCGGAGATCGCCTTCACGTTCGCAATGCTGTACTGGTGACGGATGGCGTGGCTGCCGTCACGCAGCGTCACGTCGCTGATGTAAAGCTTCTTCGATGCGGTCATGCGGTCTCCTTCAAGCCACGGGCGATACCGCTGGCGATGCGTCGTTGGGCCATCATGTCGGCGCAGGCGAGCGCGGCCGACGTCATGATGTCGAGGTTGCCTGCATACGAAGGCAGGTAGTGAGCGGCGCCTTCAACCTCCAGGAAGATGGAGGTCTTCAGGCCATGGCGCAAACCGAGGCCGGGCACGTTGAGCGGCTGTTCGGGCGGGATCACATCGAATTGCACGCTCTGCTTGAGGCGGTAGCCCGGCACATAGGCCTGCACGCTTGCCACCATCGCGGCGATGCTGGCCTCCACCGCCGCCTGGTCGGCCAGCTCGGACAGCACGAAGACCGTGTCGCGCATGATCAGCGGCGGCTCTGCCGGGTTGAGCACGATGATCGCCTTGCCGCGCTCTGCGCCGCCGAGCTTCTCGATGGCTGCGCGCGTGGTTTCGGTGAACTCATCGATGTTGGCGCGCGTGCCCGGGCCGGCGCTCTTGCTGGAGATCGAGGCGACGATTTCCCCATAGTAGACCTTGGCCACGCGCGAGACTGCCGCCACCATTGGAATGGTCGCCTGCCCGCCGCAGGTCACCATGTTCATGTTGGCAGCGTTCTCGGCCTCGAGGTTAATCGCCGGGATCACGTACGGGCCGATAGCTGCGGGCGTGAGGTCGATGACTTGCACCCCGTGGCGCTGCAGGATCTCGTCGTGGTGCTTGTGGGCACCGGCCGAGGTGGCGTCGAAAGCAATGTCGATGTCGGCGAACACGTCGAGTGCGAGCAGACCGTCGATACCACCGGCGGTGGTGGCCACGCCCAGACGCTCGGCGCGCGCGAGACCGTCGGACTTTGGATCGACGCCGACCATGGCGCCCATCTCCAGATGCTTGCTGTTGCGCATCACCTTGATCATCAGGTCGGTGCCGATGTTGCCCGAGCCGATGATGGCGACTTTCAGTTTCCGAGTCATGAGTGTTCTTTCAGTTGGATAGCAGCTTGGCCGTAGCTTCGGCCAGTTGTCGGGTGGATGGCGCGGGAGCCGCGGCCTGCTGGATCTGCGAGTCGGCGGCCAGCCGGCTGTCGCTGCCCCAGTGATTGGCCGGATATTCATCAAGCAGCACGCGCACATCGTCGATCGGCATCTCAAGACTCTCGGCCATCGCGCGCGAGACGCTCTCGACCAGCCGGCGCTTCTTCTCGGGGCTGCGCCCCTCGAGAATCTTGATCAGCGCGATGGGCACTCTCAGCCCTTCACATGGAAGCCGGCAACACCCAGGCGCTCCATCTCAATCGACACGTACTGGCCGGGCTTGATCCATTCGGCCGGCGTAGCGCCACCGGCCATCACGACCCAGCCGGCCTGCAACGGCTCGCCCGCCGCGGCGGACAGGCGCGCAGCCGCCACCAACGAGCGCAGCGGATGGCCGAGGATCGCAGCCGTCGAGCCAACCTGCACCGTGCGGCCGTCGATGTTGAGCGTAAGGCCCAGGTTGCTGAAATCCTGACGCGGGTCCTGCCACGCACCGATGACGAAACCGCTCGACGAGGCGTTGTCGGCGATCACATCGGGCAGGCTGAACTTGAAGTCGTCGTAGCGCGAGTCGATGATCTCCAGCGCAGGGGCGATGGCCTCCACGGCAGCGAGTGCTTCAACCGCGGTGACGTCACCAGCGAGCGGCTTCTTCAGCACGAAGGCCAACTCGGGCTCCACGCGCGGATGGACGAAGCGCGAGAACGCAACAGGCGTGCCTTCCTCGCACTGCATCTGGTTCGAGAGACGCCCCCAGATGACATCGTCGATGCCCATCTGGATCATCTTGGCGCGGCTGGTGAAGCCCATCTTGACGCCGACTCGATGCTCGCCGCGTTCTACACGGCGCTGGATCGAGGCGGACTGGATAGCGTAGGCGTCGGCCAGCGAGAGCTCGCCGCGCGGATCAATCTGGCCCACGGCCTTGGCATAGCGCGCGGCGTCGTCCAGAAGGGTTGCGTATTCGAGGATCTGGCTCATTGCTGCGCTCCGGGTGCGGTGTCGAAAACGGCCTTGACGTTGCCCAAGCCGTTGATGCGGGTCTCGAAGATGTCTCCAGGCGAGACAGGGACCATCGGCCCCAAAGCGCCCGAGAGAACGAGGTCGCCGGCACGCAGCGGATGACCGAGTGCGGCCATGGTCCTGGCGAGCCAGACCACCGCGTTGATGGGGTTGCCCAGGCATGCTGCACCGGCACCGACCGACACGGGCTCGCCGCGGCGGTTCATCACCATCCCACACAGGCGCAGGTCGAACTCGGAGAGCTTGCGCGGCGTGCTGCCCAGCACGTAGCCGCTGGACGAGGCGTTGTCGGCCACGGTGTCGACGAACTTGATGTTCCAGTTGGCGATGCGACTGCCGACGATTTCGAGCGCGGGCAGCGCGTAGTCGATGGCGTTCATCACATCAACTTGCGTCAGTTGCTCGGCATTCAGGTCGCGACCAAGCACAAAGGCCACTTCGGCTTCGATCTTCGGCTGTTGAAGCGTTGAAGCGGGAATCGGCTCTCCGTCGCCATAGCCCATGTCGTCGAAGAGCATGCCGAAGTCCGGCCGGTCCACGCCGAGTTGCGCCTGCACTGCGCGAGCCGTAAGGCCGATCTTGCAGCCGACGATGCGGCGTCCTTCGGCGACGCGCGCCTCGGTGTTGATACGCTGGATCGCGTAGGCGGCATCGGCGTCGATGTCGGGATAGGTCTCGCGCAGCGGCGCGATGAAGGCGCCGCTACGCGCCGCGGTGCGCAAGGATTGCGCCGCCGCTGAGAGCTGTTCAGGTTTCATGGATTTCTCTTTCAGATTGGATGTTCAGCAGGTGCCAGGGATGACGTTCCAGCGCGTCTCACCGGGCTTGAATCTGGCGTACGCTCAAGCGCCGCTGGCAGCGATCGCTGCCTTCTCGGCGTCGATCTCGTCGCGCGTCTTGTCGCCGATGGCCCAATGCGTTGCGGGCAGCTCGTTGGCGATGACGCGGATCGAGTTCAGAGGCGCACCGAGCGTCCGGTGCACGGTGCGGGCAACCTCTTGGAGGCAATGCTTGATGGTTTCGGCGTCGCGGCCGGCAATCATGTCGATGCGTACGATAGGCATGGGGGTGTCCTTGTTGCTTGATGCGAACTGCGGAGTCAATCGAGGCCGGCTGCGGAAGGCTTGACGGCCTGGACCCACTTCTGGCTTTCCTCTTTCATGAAGACCGCCTGAGCGCCAGCACGTCGGGGCGCTTAAACGTTGCGAGCACCCGGCGATGGAATTGCCGCACCGCCTCGGTTTGACCAGTGACCGGCAGCGTGGTCATCACCGGCACACGCTCGACCGTCGCCGCGCCGAGGCCGCGTAAAGGTTGCCCTCGACGAAGGACGGGGGCGACATAGTGGTTTTGAGTGCTCGTACTCATGCCGCAGGAATGATGCGCGGCATGCGCGATTCAATCCAATACTGTTTTCCGAAGAGCTGATACCCTTTTGGTATTGCAATAGATCTCTCGGAGAATCCCATGGACCTGCGTCAGATGCGCTATTTCCTCGCCTTGGCCCAGGAGCGCAACTTCGCCCGCGCGGCCGACAGGTTGCACATGACGCAGCCACCGCTCACGCGTCAGATTCGCGCGCTCGAGGACGACTTGGGCGTCGAGCTTTTTGTGCGCACTTCCAAGGGTGTCGAACTCACCGAAGCCGGCGAAGCACTGCTCGCGGAAGTGCCCAATCTGCTGGCGCTCGCGCGGCGCGCCGAGGAACGCACCGTCAATGCCGGGCGGGGCATGAGCGGCAAGTTGGAGGTCGGCATCTTCACCTCCAGCGTGCTCGATGTCATTCCGGCACTGCTCACGCGTTTTCATGCCGAACGCCCCAACGTACAGATCGGCCTTTACACAATGACAAAGGCCGAGCAATTGGAGGCGTTGCGCGAGCGTCGCATCCACGTTGGCTTCAACCGGCTCGTGCCTGCGCTGCCCGACATCACTGTGGACGTCGTGCTGCGCGAGAGATTGATCGTGGGCTTGTACGAAGGCCACCCGCTGTGCGCCAAGGCAGTGATCACGCTGCGCGACCTGGAGGACGCACCGATGATCCTCTACCCCAACCAGCCCATCGCCGGCCTGGCGCAGGAGATCGCGAACGCATTCCAGCGGGAAAAGGTGCGCCTTCGCATCGAGCAGGAGGTGGAAGACGTGCTGACCTGCATCGCGCTGGTGTCGGCGGGATTCGGCGTGTGCATCACCACCGAGCCGGCCATGAACCTGCGCCTTCCACGCATGGTCTTCAAACCGCTGCAATCGGACAACCTGCGCGACGTGGAACTCGCGTGCCTCTATCGAAAAGATGACCGCGCGCCCGCGCTGCGGGCTTTTCTCGAAGTGGTCGAAGGCTTTCAAAAGACGGGGTCGCCCAGAAAATTGAACGCGCTGGAATACGTCACCCCGCCCCAGCGCACCCGGTGACCGGAAGGCGGTGATATCCCAGCGGGATGCGCTTCGCCGTTGAAGCCGGGCGGTTCGCTCGCCAGCGGTCAGGACGGCTGCATTGCGCTAGTTTGCAACGTGACAATCATCGAGACGTCATGTTTGGGGGATCGCCGGGACAGGGGGTTCACTTTTGAGGGTATCGCCTACCGCAAAGCGGGTTGGCGGGACCTCGTTGACCATCACCCGAACTGACGAAAGCGGCGCGTGCAGTGTGCGACTCACGGTACGCGCAACCTCACGGATACAGTGTTGAACGTCCTCTTCAGGGCGCCCGGCCACGAGAGAAATCTGGATGATGGGCATGACCAAGGTCCTTCAGGGGAAACATTGAAATGTGGCGCTCAGTGCAGTGCACCATTTTTGGTTTCGGGAACAAAGAAAAACACGATCACGGCGGCCAGGGCGAAGAAGCCGGCAGTAGCAGCCAACGCGCTGCTCACGCTGTTGCCCTGCGAAAGAAAGCCAACTGCCGCCGGAGCCAGGGCACTCGTGGCGCGGCCGGTGTTGTAGATAAAGCCTTGCGCCGTGGCGCGAACTTGCGTCGGGAAGAGTTCCGCAAAGGTTGGCGCGAATCCACTGTAGAAACCCGTCCCGAAGAACGCAACCACCGGCCCAAAGAACAACAGGAGCGTCGGGGAACTGATCGCCACATAGAGCGGCACGGCCACTGCCGAAGCCACGAAGAACAGAATGAACGACCGCCTGCGGCCAATGGCATCAGCGAAGTAGCCGAATACGATAAATCCGAGCGCGGCGCCGATCTGCATCACGACAATCCAGGTGGTCGACTTGAGCAAGTCGAAACCAGGTCCACCTTGGGCCACAGGCGTCGCGAGATACGTCGGCACCCAGGTGAATAGTCCCCAGTAGCCGCACATGGCCGCGGAGGTGAACGCGAGGCACACGATCGTGGGGCGAAGATGATCGCCAAATAGCACCGACAGCGTTTCACCGATCGAGAGACGTCGCTTTTGCTCCAGCCAGATCGCAGACTCTGGCGTATGTCGGCGCACCCAGAAGGCGAAAAGTGCCGGCAGCAATCCAACCGCGAAGGCCCAGCGCCAGCCGAAGTATGGAAGCACAAGTGCCGCCACCAGCGCCGCGAGCGCATAGCCCATCGCGAATGCGCTTTGGACCCACGCCATGACCTTGCCGCGGTGCTCGGCCGGCCAGGTTTCGGTGATCAACGTCGCACCAGCCGACCACTCGCCGCCTACCCCCAGGCCAAGGATGAAGCGGAATATCAGCAGTTGCGTCACGGTTTGCGAGAAGCCGCAAAGCGCCGTGCCCACGGAATAGCACAGGATGCTCAGCACCATTGAGCGGGTGCGGCCCATGCGGTCCGCAAGGAAGCCAAAGAAAAGCCCCCCGACTGCGGTGGCCAACAGCGTCATGGATGCAATCAGGCCGGCGACGCCTTTGTCGAACGATAGATCGGCACTTATGTACTTGATCATCATCGCGAACAGCATGAGATCCATGATGTCCAGCATCCAACCCACATAGGCAGAACCGAAGGTCTGCCATTGCGCCTTGGTCCGGCCCACGTACCAGCGCTCGCTCTTGGGTGTTTCGGGGTTCGCAGTTGCGGTGTTCACCTGTGTCTCCTGGCTTGGCCGCAAATCAGTACGGCGGAGTGTATTTTTAAAAGATACGACTGTATCGATGGACGTATTCTAGGAATCTCTGAGGCAAGATCACTCAGTATTTACCATTAATAGACATTTTCGTCTCTGTTATCGATACTACAATCCTCACATCTTGGAATCCTCATGCATCGATTCAACTTGCGTCTTCTGGAAGATCGCATCCCCGCCCTCCACGCTCCGATCTACCTGCCCGCCCTCTCGCGCGCCATCTACGTTGTCGAAGGGCGGCTTTCGGTCGAATTCCCTACTGGCGCGCAACACGTGGTGGAGGACACGGCCTGGCTGGGCGAAGACGCTATCGCGTTGCTGGCCGGCGATTCGGACGTCGTGCTCTGGCGTTGGGAACTCGCGCCACACGATGCAGCCCAAACGGGTACGTTGAGATCTGCGCCAGCCACGCGCTCGGAATGCAAGCTCGAGCAAGCCATCGAGTTGGACAGCGGTTTCGAATGGCTCATGCGGTGTGATCGCGTGGCGTTCCCGCCCGGCGGTGTGGCGTTGACGCACGTCCATCAGGGGCCAGGCATCCGCTGCTGTCTGGATGGGGAGATCACCATCGAAACCCAAGGCACGACGCAAGTCCATCGCCCGGGCGACGCCTGGTTCGAACTGGGGCACGCACCGGTCTTGGCTCCCACGACGATGGCCAGTGCCACTACCTTCATCCGCTGCTTTATCCTTCCACAGGCATGCCGCGGGCGCAGTTCGATCCGATTCGTCCGCCCCGAGGACGCAGGCAAGCCCAATACCCAGAAGTACCATGTGTACGGAGAGCGCTTTCTGCAGCTCGACCATCCAAGCGCCCCACGACACGACTGATCTTTTCTATGCCCTCGAATTCGCCTTCCCTGTCCGCCACCACGAGTGACAACCTCATTGAAACGGGCGAGAAGGCGCGAGAGGAAGATGCGTCGCCAGCGCCTGGCGCGAGCGTGCGAAGCCTGATTGAGGCGACGTTTCAGCGGTTGCGGGCGGACATCGTGGAGGGGCGACTCGCTGCTGACTCCAGACTCGCCATTGAAGATCTCAAGTCGCGCTATGAGGTTAGCGGCGGGACCGTGCGGGAGGCGCTTTCCCTGCTGGTGGCCAATAACCTGGTGCAGACACAGGCCCAGCGTGGATTTCATGTGACCCCCATGTCTCTGGATGACATGCGTGATCTGGCCGCCACGCGGATCGCGCTTGAGTGCGAAGCGCTGCGCCAAAGTGTGCTGAATGGCGACGCCGAATGGGAGGCGCGGGTTGTCAGTTCGTATCACCGGCTCTCGCTCCTCGACGAGCGCACGATGCGCGATCCGGTTCACTTGTTCAATCAGTGGGAGCAAGCCAACCGCGACTTTCACGAAGCCCTGATCTCAGCCTGTCCGTCCTGCTGGACCCGGCGGTTCCTGTCCATCCTGTATTTGCAAATGGAACGCTACCGCCGATTGACATCTGTGCATAACCCACCTGCCAGGAATGTCCATGAGGAGCACCAGGCACTTCGTGACAGCGCACTCGCGCGTGATGCCGAGCGCTGCACCGCGTTGTTGCGGGCGCACATTGAGTCATCGATATCGGTGGTTCAGCAATTCGGGTTGTTGCGGTGACGCCGTACCGCGGATATTTGTTTTCGGCGTGATGAAAGAGGTTGGTATTTTTTAGTGGTATTTTTTAGCCCCGTCAAGGGTATTTCAAAGGAGACATTGAGTCATGAGTTCAACAATAAAAGAAGTGCAGGAATCCACTGTGAAGTGGACTCGCAATTGGACGCCCGAGGCGATCCGGGCGTTGGTCGATCAGGAAAAAGGGCTGCTTGACCCCCGCATCTATGCTGACCAAAGCCTTTACGAGCTGGAGCTTGAGCGGGTCTTTGGCCGCTCCTGGCTGTTGCTAGGGCATGAGAGTCACATTCCTAAAACCGGGGACTTCCTGACCACCTACATGGGCGAAGATCCGGTAGTCATGGTGCGGCAGAAAGACCGTAGCATCAAGGTGTTTCTGAACCAGTGCCGGCACCGCGGCATGCGCATCTGCCGCTCGGACGCAGGTAACGCCAAGGCGTTCACCTGCAGCTACCATGGCTGGGCCTACGACATTGCGGGTAACCTGGTGAACGTGCCGTTCGAGCAGGAGGCGTTATGCGACAAGAAGGAGGGAGACTGCGGCTTTGACAAGGCCGACTGGGGTCCGCTGCAAGCGCGCGTGGCCACCTACAAGGGCCTGGTCTTCGCCAACTGGGATGCCGAAGCGCCCGATCTGGAAACCTACCTCGGTGACGCGCGTCCCTACATGGATGTGATGCTGGATCGTACTCCGGCTGGCACCGAGGCTATAGGCGGCATGCAAAAGTGGGTGGTTCCGTGTAACTGGAAGTACGCCGCCGAGCAGTTTTGCAGTGACATGTACCACGCCGGGACGATGTCACACCTGTCCGGGATTCTGGCGGGCATGCCGCCAGAAATGGATTTGTCGAATGCTCAAGTCCCTACCAAAGGGAATCAGTTCCGGGCCAATTGGGGCGGGCACGGAACGGGATGGTTTGTTGACGAGCCGGGCTTGCTAATGGCCACGATGGGTCCCAAGGTCACCCAGTACTGGACTGAGGGTCCGGCCGCTGACCTTGCAGAAAAGCGTCTGGGTCAAACCATGCCGGTTCGACGCATGTTTGGCCAGCACATGAATATCTTCCCCACCTGTTCATTCTTGCCCGCTGTTAACACCATCCGTAGCTGGCACCCGCGTGGCCCCAACGAAATCGAGGTATGGGCATTCACCCTGGTCGATGCCGATGCACCCGCAGAGATCAAGGAAGAATATCGCCGGCATAACATTCGCACCTTCTCCGCTGGGGGTGTGTTCGAGCAGGACGACGGCGAGAATTGGGTCGAAATCCAGAAAGTGCTGCGCGGCCATAAGGCCAAGAGCCAGCCGCTCAATGCCCAGATGGGCCTGGGTCGGTCGCAGACCGGCCATCCTGATTTTCCCGGAAAGATTGGTTATGTCTACGCCGAAGAGGCGGCGCGGGGCATGTACCACCACTGGGCCCGCATGATGTCGGAGCCAAGCTGGGCCACGCTAAAACCCTGATAGGGACGCAATCGTTGAATCTTTCAATCGGATGAAAACTTCATCACGGGGGCCGGACGTGCGCGTGCAGACAACGCGCCGGTGTTCCGGCCCCTGATATTCACCTGGAGATAAACAGTCATGACAACCCCATCCACCAATTTGTTCAAAGCATTCGAATGGCCAAGCAAAGCCGTTGGCCTTGAGTTGCAGAACGAGATCGAGCAGTTTTACTACCGCGAAGCGCAGTTGCTTGACCACCGGGCCTACGAGGCCTGGTTCGCTCTGCTGGAAAAAGACATCCGCTACTTCATGCCGTTGCGCACCAACCGCAGGCTCCAGGAGAGCGAACGCTACTTCATGCCGTTGCGCACCAACCGCAGGCTCCAGGAGAGCGAACTCGAGTATTCCGGCGACCAAGATTTCGCCCATTTCGACGAAACCCATGAAACCATGTACGGGCGCATCCGCAAGGTGACCTCGGAGCTGGGTTGGGCGGAGAACCCGCCTTCCCGTACACGCCACCTGGTCTCCAATGTCATGGTTCGGGAGGCGGCTGAGCCCAACACCTTCGAAGTGAGTTCGGCCTTCATCCTGTACCGCAATCGTCTGGAGCGCCAGGTCGACATTTTCGCGGGCGAGCGCCGGGACGTCCTGCGCCGTGCCGACAACGGCCTGGGCTTCAAGATCGCCAAGCGCACCATCCTGCTCGACCAGAGCACGCTGCTGGCGAACAACCTGAGCATGTTCTTCTGAGCAAGAAGCCGGAGCCCACCTGAACCGAGGACGCTGCCATGAGACAAGCTCGAACATTTCTGCTCGCCGTGGGCGTTTTTTACCTGCTCAACCTCGTTGGCACGCTTCCTTTCAGGGCACTGGGGCTGTTCGACATGATGTATCCGGGGGTGGAGATGGATGTTGGCCTGCCGATGTTCAAGTTGCTGCAGGATGCCTGGTTCGTTGTCGGCCTGCAGTTGGGGGCGATTGGCGTCGTCGCCCTGTGGGGGGCGCGTGATCCGCAGCGCTACCTGGCGCTTGTCCCGCTCGTCATCGCCACGGAAGTGGTCACGGCGCTCTGGGATTTTTACAGCATGGCATGGGGCCGCATGGCGCTGGGTTTTTGGCTGGCGTTGCTGGTGGTGCATGCGGCCTGGATCGTATGGGGGCTTCGCGTCTGGCGCGCCGCCCGTTTGGAGCGTTAGTGCGGTTCCCTATAGAAAAATTCAAGGTCAAGTGCCCCGGCAAGGATGCCGCGCAGTGCGTCCGGCACAAGCCGGATCATTTGAGTCAGATTGAAGAGAAGATAAAACGATATGGAATTCACCCGAGTTTGCAGTTTGAGCGAGGTGCCGCAGGGCGAAGCCCTGAAGGTCGAAAGTGGCGACACCGCCGTCGCAATTTTCAATGTGGAGGGTGAGCTGTTCGCGACGCAGGACCGCTGCACCCATGGCGAATGGTCTCTGGCCGAGGGCGGCTATCTCGACGGCGACGTTGTGGAATGCTCACTGCACATGGGCAAGTTTTGTGTTCGCACGGGCAAGGTCAAGTCGCCGCCGCCTTGTGTGCCGTTGAAAATATTCCCGATCCGTATCGAGGGCAATGACGTGTTTGTTGACTTCAATGCCGGGCACCTGGCGCCATGATCGAGAGCATTGTCATCATTGGTGCCGGCCTGACTGGGGCGATGGCCGCGCGCGCGCTTCGCGCCCAGGGCTACGCGGGACGCCTCCACCTGATCGGGGACGAGTCGCAGCAGGCCTATGACCGGACCACCCTGTCCAAGCAGGTGCTGACGGGCGAGCAGGCCGAACCGCCCGCGATCATGGATGCGTCCTGGTACGCATCGGCCAATGTGGAGGTCCAGCTCGGGCGGCGGGTGAGCGGCCTGGACGTGGCCAGCCGCCAGGTCCGTTTCGAATCGGGCGCCCCGCTGGCCTACGACCGCTTGCTGCTGGCCACTGGCGCGCGCGCCCGGCGCGTGGCGATTCCAGGTTGCGACCTGGCCGGCATCCACATTTTGCGTGACCGCGCCGACAGCCTGGCGCTGCGGCAGGCGCTGCAACCGGGCCAGTCGCTGGTCATCGTCGGCGGCGGCCTGATCGGTTGCGAGGTGGCGACCACCGCCCGCAAGGCCGGCGTCACGGTCACGCTGCTGGAAGCCGGCGACGAGCTGCTGCTGCGCGTGCTGGGCCGCAGAACCGGCGCATGGTGCCGGGCCGAACTGGAGCGCCTGGGCGTTCAGATTGAACGCAATGCGCAGGCGTCGCGCTTCGAAGGCGAGGGGCATGTGCGCGCCGTCATCTGTGCCGACGGACGCCGGGTGGCGGCTGATGGGGTGCTGGTCAGCATTGGCGCCGACCCGGCAGACGAGCTGGCCCGGGCGGCCGGCATTGCCTGCGCGCGCGGCGTGCTGGTTGACGCCACGGGGGCGAGCTCGTGTCCGGACGTGTTCGCCGCCGGTGACGTGGCCGCCTGGCCGCTGCGGGGCGGCGGTCAGCGTTCGCTGGAGACCTATCTGAACAGCCAGGCGCAGGCCGACACCGCCGCCGCCGCCATGCTCGGCAAACCCGTGCCGACGCTCCAGGTGCCGACTTCGTGGACGGAGATTGCGGGCCACCGCATCCAGATGATTGGCGACGCCGAAGGGCCCGGAGAAATTGTTCCGCGCGGCGATGCGCAGAACGGTCAGCCCCTGGTGTTGTTCCGGCTGCTCGATGGCCGAGTTGAAGCCGCAACGGCGATCAATGCCGCGAAAGAATTTTCCGTGGCGACCCGATTGGTGGGCGCACGGGTTCCTGTTTCGGCCGGACAGTTGCAAGACGCCGGCTTGAACCTGCGGGACCTGCTGAAAGCCAAACCGCAGTGATGCGCGTGACCGGCGATTTGCTTTAACAAAAGGAGTTTGAAAATGAAATTGACAGGTGAAGTGGTATTGATCACGGGCGGCGCCTCCGGCCTGGGGCGCGCCCTGGTGGACCGGTTCGTTGCCGAAGGCGCCAGGGTGGCGGTGCTCGACAAGTCGGCGGAGCGGCTCCAGCAAATGGAATCCGACCACGGTGACAAGGTGGTCGGCATCGTCGGCGACGTGCGCTCACTGCAAGACCAGAAACAGGCCGCCGACCGCTGCGTGGCCAAGTTCGGAAAAATCGACACCCTGATTCCCAACGCGGGCATCTGGGACTACTCGACGGCGCTGGTCGATCTGCCGGAAGACCGCATCGATGCCGCGTTCGACGAGGTCTTTCACATCAATGTCAAAGGCTATATCCACGCCGTCAAGGCCTGTCTGCCGGCCCTGGTCGCCAGCCGTGGCAGCGTGATCTTCACGCTCTCGAATGCGGGCTTCTATTCCAATGGTGGCGGCCCTCTTTACACCGCAGCCAAGCACGCGGTGGTGGGCCTGGTGCGCGAGTTGGCGTTTGAGCTGGCGCCGTACGTGCGCGTCAACGGCGTGGCACCGGGCGGCATGAGCACCGATTTGCGCGGCCCTTCCTCGCTTGGCATGAGCGGTCAAGCGATTTCGACCGTGCCGCTGGCCGACATGCTGGAGTCCGTGCTGCCGATTGGCCGCATGCCTGACACCGAGGAGTACACCGGTGCCTATGTGTTTTTTGCCACGCGAGGCGATACGGTACCCGCTACCGGCGCCTTGCTGAACTACGACGGCGGCATGGGCGTGCGTGGATTTTTCTCGGCAGCAGGGGGCAAGGACTTGCTCGAAAAACTGAATATCAAATAAGGAGACAAAAATGAGTGTTAAAAGTTTGGGTTATATGGGGTTTGCGGTCAAGGACGTGTCCGCCTGGCGTTCATTTCTGACGCAAAAATTGGGCTTGATGGACGCGGGTGTCACCGATGACGGTGCCTTGTTCCGCATCGATTCGCGCGCCTGGCGGATTGCCGTCCAGCAGGGCGAGGCAGACGATTTGGCCTACGCTGGCTACGAGGTGGCCGATGCGGCGGGTCTGACGCAGATGACAGAAAAACTGCGGCAGGCCGGAATCGAAGTGGTCACGGGTGATGTCGAACTGGCCAAGCGGCGCGGCGTGATGGGCTTGATTTCGTTTGCCGATCCGTTTGGTCTGCCACTGGAAATTTATTATGGCGCCAGCGAGGTCTTCGAAAAACCGTTCATGCCCGGCGCGGCGGTGTCGGGTTTCCTGACCGGCGAACAGGGGCTGGGGCACTTCGTGCGTTGCGTACCGGATTCGGAGAAGGCGCTGGCGTTCTACACCCAGGTGCTCGGCTTCCAGTTGTCGGACGTCATCGACATGAAAATGGGACCGGACGTGACGGTTCCGGCGTATTTTTTGCACTGTAACGAACGCCACCACACTCTCGCGATCGCAGCTTTTCCGCTGCCCAAGCGCATTCACCACTTCATGCTCGAAGTCTCGTCGCTCGATGACGTCGGCTTTGCATTTGATCGGGTTGACGCGGACGGCTTGATCACCTCCACGCTGGGGCGCCACACCAATGACCACATGGTGTCGTTCTATGCCTCGACCCCGTCCGGAGTAGAGGTCGAGTATGGCTGGAGTGGCCGTACCGTGGACCGCTCCTGGGTGGTGGCACGGCACGACAGTCTGAGCATGTGGGGCCACAAGTTTGTGCGCGACAAAGCAGCTGCGCGCAACAAAGCATGAACAACAACCTGAATAGCACGGGAAACCCTGCATGAAACTTTACTACAGCCCTGGTGCCTGCTCCCTGTCACCGCACATTGCATTGCGCGAGGCGGGCCTGAACTTCGAGTTGGTGCAGGTCGATCTTGCGAGCAAGAAGACTGCCTCCGGGCAGGACTACCTGGAGATCAACCCGGCCGGGTACGTGCCTTGCCTGCAGCTTGACGACGGCCGTACCCTGACCGAAGGCCCGGCCATCGTGCAATACGTGGCCGATCAGGTCCCCGGCAAGCAGCTGGCGCCGGCCAACGGCAGCTTCGAGCGCTACCACTTGCAGCAATGGCTGAACTTCATCTCGAGCGAACTGCACAAGAGCTTCAGCCCCTTGTTCAACCCTGCCTCCAGCGATGAGTGGAAAAACGCCGTGCGGCAGAGCCTGAACACCCGCCTGGGGCAGGTCGCACGACAGCTCGAACATGCGCCTTATCTGCTGGGCGACCAACTGAGTGTGGCCGACATCTATCTGTTCGTCGTGCTCGGTTGGAGCGCATATGTCAACATTGATCTTTCGCCCTGGCCCTCGCTGCAGGCCTTCCAAGGCCGTGTTGGAGGCCGTGAAGCGGTACAGTCAGCGCTTCGCGCCGAAGGCTTGATCAAGGTGAAGATGCCTTCCCGGGGCGCGGAAGCGGGCCTGGGAGAGCTGCCTCAAAGCAATGAACGCCCCGACCTGGAATGAGAAACGCCATGACCCCTGAACTGATCGGAACGCTGGGTGACGAGCTCTACAGCGCGCTGTGCACGCGCACCGTGGTCGAGCCGTTGACCAGCCGCCATCCAGAGATCACCGTCGAGGACGCCTACCACATTCAGCAACGGATGATCTCGCGCCGTCTGCAGGCCGGCGAGCGCGTCGTCGGCAAGAAAATCGGCGTTACCAGCGCGGCCGTGATGAACATGCTGGGCGTCTACCAGCCCGACTTCGGCTACATGCTGGACGGCATGATCGTCAGCGACGGCGGCAGCATCGCCATGTCCTCCCTGATCCAACCCAAGGCCGAAGGGGAAATCGCCTTTGTCCTGAAAAAGGACCTCATGGGCCCCGGCGTCACCAACGCCGACGTGCTGGCTGCCACCGACTTTGTCATGCCCTGCTTCGAGATCGTTGACTCGCGCATCCGCGACTGGAAAATCAAGATCCAGGACACCGTGGCCGACAACGCCTCCTGCGGCATGTTCGTGCTCGGCAGCACCGCCGTCGACCCGCGCAAGATCGATCTGAAGACCTGCGGCATGGTGCTGGAGAAAAACGGCGAGATCATTGCCACCGGCGCCGGCGCCGCCGCGCTGGGTTCGCCGGTCAATGCCGTGGCCTGGCTGGCCAACACCCTGGGCCGCCTGGGCATCGGTCTGAAGGCCGGCGAGGTGATTCTCTCCGGCGCGCTGGCCGCCATGTTCCCGGCCCAGGCCGGCGACCACTTCCGCATCAGCATCGGCGGCATCGGCGACTGCTCGGTGCGTTTTCACTGACTTTTCCGGACATTCAGCACATGACAAAAAAAATCAAATGCGCCCTGATCGGCCCCGGCAACATCGGCACCGATCTGCTGGCCAAGCTGCAGCGCAGCGCGGTATTGGAGCCGGTCTGGATGGTCGGCATCGACCCGGAATCCGACGGCTTGAAGCGCGCCCGCGAGATGGGCATCAAGACCACCGCTGACGGTGTTGACGGTCTGATTCCCCACATGCAGGCCGACGGCGTGCAGATCGTCTTCGACGCCACCAGCGCCTACGTGCACGCCGAGAACTCGCGCAAGGTCAACGCCGAAGGTGCCCTCATGATCGACCTCACGCCCGCGGCCATCGGCCCGTTCTGCGTGCCGCCGGTCAACCTCAAGGAACATGTCGGCAAAGGCGAGATGAACGTCAACATGGTCACCTGCGGCGGCCAGGCCACCATCCCCATGGTCGCGGCCGTCAGCCGCGTGCAGCCGGTGGCCTACGGCGAAATTGTGGCCACGGTGTCGAGCAAGT
This sequence comes from Cupriavidus sp. WS, assembly GCF_000395345.1. Lineage (NCBI taxonomy): Bacteria > Pseudomonadati > Pseudomonadota > Betaproteobacteria > Burkholderiales > Burkholderiaceae > Cupriavidus > Cupriavidus sp. WS. Next base: position 17,931 of record NZ_AQPL01000453.1, read on the forward strand.
CCGCCGGCCCGGGCACCCGCAAGAACATCGACGAATTCACCCGCACCACCGCCGGCGCTGTGGAAAAGGTGGGTGGCGCCAAAAAGGGCAAGGCCATCATCATCCTCAACCCGGCCGAGCCCCCGCTGATCATGCGCGACACCGTGCACTGCCTGCTGGAGAGCGAACCCGACCAGCCAAAGATCACCGAGTCCATCCACGCCATGATCAAAGAGGTGCAGAAGTACGTGCCCGGCTACAAGCTGGTCAACGGCCCGGTGTTCGACGGCAAGCGCGTCTCGGTCTACCTCGAAGTCGAAGGCCTGGGCGACTACCTGCCCAAGTACGCCGGCAACCTCGACATCATGACCGCCGCTGCGGCCCGCACCGCCGAGATGTTTGCCGAAGAAATCATCGCCGGTCGGCTCACGCTCAAGCCCGTCCACGCCTGAACCACTCAAGAGAACCACCATGAAGCTACAAGGCAAAAAAGTCAGCGTTCACGACATGACGCTGCGTGACGGCATGCACCCCAAGCGCCACCAGATGACGCTGGAGCAAATGAAATCCATCGCCTGCGGCCTGGATGCCGCGGGCATCCCGCTGATCGAAGTCACCCACGGCGACGGCCTGGGCGGCTCCTCCGTCAACTACGGCTTTCCGGCGCACAGCGACGAGGAATACCTGGGCGCCGTGATTCCGCTGATGAAGCAGGCCAAGGTCAGCGCACTGCTGATCCCCGGCATCGGCACCGTCGAGCACCTCCTGATGGCCAAAGACCTGGGCGTGGCCACCATCCGCGTCGCCACCCACTGCACCGAAGCCGACGTGTCGGAGCAGCACATCACCCAATCGCGCAAGCTGGGTCTGGACACCGTGGGCTTCTTGATGATGGCGCACATGGCCAGCCCGGAAAAACTGGTGAGCCAGGCGCTGCTGATGCAAGGCTACGGCGCCAACTGCATCTACGTCACCGACTCGGCCGGCTACATGCTGCCCGACGATGTGAAAGCGCGTCTGGGGGCCGTGCGCGCCGCGCTCAAGCCCGAGACCGAACTGGGCTTTCACGGCCACCACAACATGGCCATGGGTGTGGCCAACTCGATTGCCGCGATCGAGGCCGGTGCCAACCGCATCGACGCGGCCGCCGCTGGCCTGGGTGCTGGCGCGGGCAACACGCCGATGGAAGTGTTCATCGCCGTGTGCGCGCGCATGGGGATCGAGACCGGGGTGGACGTCTTCAAGATCCAGGACGTGGCCGAAGACCTGGTGGTGCCCATCATGGACCACATCATCCGCATCGACCGTGACTCGCTCACGCTGGGCTACGCCGGTGTCTATTCCAGCTTCCTGCTGTTTGCCAAGCGCGCCAGTGTGAAGTACGGCGTGCCGGCGCGCGACATCCTGGTCGAACTGGGACGTCGCGGCATGGTCGGCGGCCAGGAAGACATGATTGAAGACACCGCCATGACCATGGCACGTGAGCGCGGGTTGACCTTGACCGCCGCATGATTTCAAACCCGGCGCGGCATGAAGCGCTGCGCCTGACCAGTTTCCACTCCACTCACTTAAAGGATGAAAAATGACCGCACTCACCGAAAGTTCTACCAGCAAGTTCGTGAAAATAAATGAAAAAGGTTTTTCCGATTTCAATATTCACTACAACGAGGCGGGTAACGGCGAAACCGTCATCATGCTGCATGGCGGGGGCCCCGGCGCTGGCGGCTGGAGCAACTACTACCGCAACATCGGCGCGTTCGTCGAGGCCGGCTACCGGGTGATCCTGAAGGACTCGCCCGG
>NZ_AQPL01000454.1:0-19558 GCF_000395345.1 Cupriavidus sp. WS
GGCGCCGCCGCGGCCCCGGCGGGGTCAGCGGAATCGGCGGAACCCGCGGAATCAGCCGCTGTTGCGCAGCCCCGCCGCCACCCCGTTGATGGTGAGGTGGATGCCGCGCCGCACGCGGATGTCGTCGCCGTCCTTGCCCGAGCGGTAGCGCTTGAGCAGCTCCACCTGCAAGTGGTTGAGCGGGTCGAGGTAGGCGAAGCGGTTCTTGATCGAGCGCGCCAGCAGCGGGTTGTCGGCCAGGCGCTCCTGGCGCCCGGTGATCAGCGCCAGCATGTCGCAGGTCAGGTGCCACTCGGCGCTGATGCGCGCGAACACGGTCTTGCGCAGCGCCGCGTCCTCGCACAGCGCGGCGTAGCGCGAGGCCACCGCGAGGTCGGTCTTGGCCAGCACCATGTCCATGTTGGACAGCAGCGTGGAGAAGAACGGCCACGACTTGACCATGCGCCGCAGCGTGGCCTGCGCCGCCTTGCGCGCCTTGTCGTCGGGCGCCGCGTCCAGCACCGCCCGGACCGCGCTGCCGAAGCCGAACCAGCCCGGCAGCAGCAGCCGGCACTGGCCCCACGAGAAGCCCCACGGAATCGCGCGCAGGTCCTCGATGCGGCGGTGCTTCTTGTCCATCAGCTTGCGCGAGGCCGGGCGCGAGCCGAGGTTCAGGTCGGCGATCTCGGTGATCGGCGTGGTGGCGAAGAAATAGTCCTTGAAGCCCGGCGTGTCGTAGACCAGGTCGCGGTAGGACGCGAAGGCGCGGTCCGAGAGCTGCTGCATCATCGCCTCGAACGCGGCCAGCTCCTTCGGCGCGTTCTGTGTGGGCAGCAGCGACGCTTCCAGCGTGGCGGCGATCACCGTCTCCAGGTTGCGCCGGCCGATCTCGGCGTTGGCGAACTTGCTGTTGATGATCTCGCCCTGCTCGGTCAGGCGGATCTGCCCGTTGACCGTGCCCGGCGGCTGCGACAGGATGGCCTGGTAGGTCGGGCCGCCGCCGCGGCCGACCGTGCCGCCGCGGCCGTGGAACAGGCGCAGCTTGACCTTGCGCTGCTCGAACAATTGCACCAGCGCCAGCTCGGCCTTGTACAGCTCCCAGTTCGAGGTCAGGAAGCCGCCGTCCTTGTTGGAGTCCGAATAGCCCAGCATCACTTCCTGCTCGCCGCCGTGGTGGGCGATCACCGGGGCGAAGCCCGGCAGCTCCAGCAGCGACTGCATGATGCCGGCGGCGTTGCGCAAGTCCTCGATGGTCTCGAACAGCGGGATCACCATCAGTTCCATGCGGGCCGGGTCGGTCTTGCTGCCGAGCGTGCCGCGCAGCATGCCGGCTTCCTTCTGCAGCAGCATCACCTCCACCAGGTCGGACAGCGTCTCGGTGTGCGAGATGATGTAGTTGCGCGCCACGCGCGCGCCGTAGCGGGCGCGCAGCTGGCGCGCGGTGTCCAGGATGGCGAGTTCGCTGCGGGTCTGCTCGGAGTAGGTGTGCCACGGCAGCGTCAGCAGGCGCGGCTGGCGCAGCTCGGCCAGCAGCAGCTCCAGCTTGCGCGCCTCGGGCAGGCCGGCGTAGTCGGCCTCCACGCCGGCGGCGGCGAACAGCTCGGCGATCACGGCTTCGTGCACGTCGGAGACCTGGCGCATGTCGATCGACGCCAGGTGGAAGCCGAACACGGCGATGGCCTTGGCCAGCGCGTCGATGCGCGTGCGCGCCAGCGCCGCGCCGTGGTGGGCGCGCAGCGAGTCGGTCACCACCTGCACGTCGGCGGCGAACGACTGCGCGTCGGCGTAGGGCGCGGCGTCGGCCACCGGGTGGCGCGGCGCGGCCTGGCCGTTGATGGCCAGGCAGGTGGCCGCCAGGCGCGCGTAGATGCCGATCAGCGCGCGGCGGTAGGGCTCGTCGGCGCGATGGTCGGAGTGGTCGGGCGAGATGTCGGCCAGCGCCAGCAGCTCGGGGCTGGCCTCCACCATCAGGCTGGACATCGACAGCTCGGCGCCGAGCGCGTGCACCTCGTCCAGGTACCACTCCAGGATCAGCGACGACTGCTTGGTCGCGGCCTGCTCCAGCGTGGCCGCGGTGACGTTGGGGTTGCCGTCGCGGTCGCCGCCGATCCACGAGCCCATCTGGAAGAACGGCGCGAGCTGCGCCGGGCCGGCCGCGGCCGGCGCGCCCTTGTGGCGGCGCGAGGCCGGGAACACCGCGGCGATGTCCTCCTCCAGCTCGCTCATCAGCTGCGGGATGCCGCGCAGGAAGCAGGTGCGGTAGTAGGACAGCGCGTTCTCGATCTCGTCCACCACCATCAGGCGCGTGTTGCGCAGCATGCGGGTCTGCCACAGCGTGGTCACGCGCGCGCGCAGCAGCGCGGTGTTGTGCTCGCGCTCGCGCGCGGTCATGGGCAGGTCGCGCTCGGCCAGCAGGCGCGCGATCTCGCGCTCGGCGTCGAGGATGCTCTTGCGCTGCACCTCGGTCGGGTGGGCGGTGAGTACCGGCACGATCAGCGCCTCGTCGAAGAACTGGCGCAGGGTCTTGCCGGACACGCCGGCCGCGTCGATGGCCTGCAGCGCGCGCGCCAGGCTGCCCGGCTGCGCCGGCGAGCCGGCCAGCGCGTGCACGCGGCGGCGGCGGTTGTGGTGCTGGTCCTCGGCGATGTTGGCCAGGTGCGAGAAATAGCTGAACGCGCGCACCACCCAGTTGGTCTGGTCGCGCGACAGGCGCTTGAGCAGGCGGTCCAGCTCGGCGCCGGCGGCGCGGTCGTTCTCGCGGCGAAAGCGCACCGCCATCTGGCGGATGGTCTCGACCAGCTCGAAGGCGGCCTCGCCTTCCTGCTCGCGCACGCAGTCGCCCAGCAGGCGGCCCAGGAAGCGGATGTCCTCGCGCAGCGGCACGTCCTTGTCGCTGGCGCGGCGGGCCGGCGCCGGCGCGGCGGTGGCGTTCGCGGCACTGGCGGCCTTGGTGGGCTTGATGGGCCTGGTGGCCTTGACGGGCTTGGCGGCGTCGGCGGATCGGGGGAGCCGGGCCGGTCTGGCGCCGGCGGCGGGCGGGGCGGGGGGGCTTGCGGGAACCGTGGCCAGGGCCAGGGCGGCATCGGGGGCGTCGGCCCGGCTGGCGGCGGTCTGGCGCCGGCCGGCAGGGCGCGCGGCTTGCTGCGTCATGCAATCTCCTGTTGTCTCGTCTCTCTTATTCGTCGCCTGGAGCGGCTTGGGGTGCGTGCTAACATGCGCGGATGCAAGCATCCGTTCCCCAGTCTTCCTCCGGCGCCGCGCCGCGCAAGCTTGTCATCGCCTCCCGCGAAAGCCGTCTGGCGATGTGGCAGGCCGAGCATGTGCGTGCTGCGTTGCAACAATACTATCCCGCGTGCGATGTGTCCATCCTGGGCATGACGACCCGCGGAGACCAGATTCTAGACCGCACGCTGTCGAAAGTCGGCGGCAAGGGGCTCTTCGTCAAGGAGCTGGAGATCGCGATGGCCGACGGCCGCGCCGATCTCGCCGTGCACTCGCTCAAGGATGTGCCGATGGAGCTACCCGCCGGGTTTGCGCTGGCCGCCATCATGGAGCGCGAGGACCCGCACGACGCGCTGGTGTCGGCGCGCTTCGGCTCGCTCGACGAGATGCCCGCCGGCACCGTGGTGGGCACCTCCAGCCTGCGCCGCGAGGCCGCGCTGCGCGCGCGCTACCCGCACCTGGAGATCCGCCCGCTGCGCGGCAACCTCGACACGCGCCTGGCCAAGCTCGACCGCGGCGATTACGCCGCCATCATCCTGGCCGCCGCCGGGCTCAAGCGCCTCGGGCTGGCCGGCCGCATCCGCGCCGTGCTCGATCCGGTCAGCTCGCTGCCGGCCGCGGGCCAGGGCGCGCTGGGCATCGAGATTCCCGCCGGCCGCCCCGAGCTGGCCGCCTGGCTCGCCCCGCTCAACCACGCGCCCAGCGCGCTGGCCGTGACCGCCGAGCGCGCCGTGTCGCGTCTGCTGGGCGGCTCCTGCCAGGTGCCGCTGGCCGCCCACGCGCGCTGGGACGGCGCGCAGCTGCGCATCGACGCCTCCGTGGCGCTGCCCGACGGCAGCCGCAGCGTGCGCGCCAGCGCCGCGGCGCTGGTCGCGGGTGACGACGCGGTGGCCCGCGCCGAGGCGCTCGGCAGCGCCGTCGCCCGCGACCTGCTCGACCAGGGCGCCGCCGGCATCCTGGCCGCGCTGGCGGATCCGGCTTCGCCGCAAGCTCCCGCCTGAGGCCGGCCCATGCCCCGCCCGACCGTCGTTGTGACACGACCCGCCGGGCAGTCCCGGCAACTGACCGAGGCGCTCTCGGCAGCCGGCCTGGACGTGCTCGGCTTTCCCCTGCTGGCGATCGGCCCCGCCGCCGACGAAGGCCCGCTGCGCGCCGCGCTGGCGCAACTGGCGGACTTCGCGCTGGTGGTCTTCGTCAGCCCCAATGCCGTGGCCTTCGCGCTCGACGCGCTGGCCCAGGTGCAGGACAAGCCCGCGCCGCGCTGGCCCGAGGCCGTGCCGCTCGCGGTGGTCGGCCCGGCCAGCGTGGCCGCGCTGGCCGAACGCGGCATCGCCGCGCCCGCCTGCCGCGTGATCGCGCCGGCGGGCAGCCATGCGCATGAGGCGGACGGCGCCGGCCTGGCCGACAACGGCGACGGCGCCGACAACGAAAACGGCAATGGCAATGGCAACGGCGGCGACAGCAGCAACGGCAACGACGGCGGCGACACCCGCTTCGACTCCGAAGCCCTGTGGCAGCAGATCGACAGCCAGCTCGGCGCGGCGGCGCTGGCCGGGCGCCAGGTCCTGATCGTGCGCGGCAACGGCGGGCGCGACTGGCTGGCCGAGCGCCTGCGTGGCGCCGGCGCCGAGGTGCGCGCCGTCGAGGCCTACCGGCGCTCGGTGCCCGCGCCCGGCAGCATGCAGTGGCAGGCCGTGCGCGACGGGCTCAAGCCGGGCGCGCCGCCGCAGGCGTGGCTGCTGACCAGTTCCGAGGCCGTGCGCAATCTCGACGGCATGGCCCGCGAAGCGCTCAGCCCGCAGGAGCTGGCGGGCCTGCGCCAGGTGCAGTGCATCGCGCCGCATGCGAGAATCGCCGAGCAGGCCGCCGCGCTGGGCTTCGCGCACGTGCTGCGCGCCGCGCCGGGCGACGAAGGCCTGCTCGCCGCGTGCCGCCAGTGGGCCCAGGCCCACGCCGGCCCGCCCGCGCCGATGCCGGCGCCGGCATCGGCACCGTCCGCCGTGGCGCCGGTGGCGCCGCCGCCGCCGGCCTTGCCGGACAACGCTTCCTCCGCCATATCGTCAACAACGCCAACGAAGGCCGATCGCGTGACGCAAGAACATACCGCTACCGCTCCTCCCGCCACCAGCCCGCCGCCCGCGGCGCCGCCCGCCCGCGGCGCGGCGCGCGTCAGTCCGTGGTGGCTGCTGCTGGTCCTGCTGATCCTCGCCATCGGCGGTGGCTTCTGGTGGCTGCAGAACCGCGTCGAGCACCTCACGCAGGAACTGGCGCGGCGCCAGCAGAGCAACGACGCGCTGGTGCAGGAAACGCGCGTGCTGTCGCGCAACGCGCAGGATACGGTCAAGGAGCTGCAGGCCAAGGTCGGCGCGCTCGACGGCCAGCTCGGCGAGGCGCGCGACAAGCAGTCCGCGCTCGAGCAGGTCTACCAGGACCTGATGCGCAACCGCGACGATTGGGAAATCGCCGAGATCCAGCAGCTGCTGACCAACGCCGGCCAGCAGCTTCAGCTGACCGGCAACGTGCAGGTGGCGCTGGCCGCGCTGCAAAGCGCCGACACCCGCCTGGCGCGCACCGACAAGCCGCAGTACAACCTGCTGCGCCGGGCCATCGCGCGCGATGTCGCGCGCATGAAGGCGGTGCCGGACACCGACCTGACCGGCGCCGCCATCAAGCTCGACGAAGCCATCAACCAGGTCGACACGCTGCCGCTGCTGTCGAGCGAGCGCATGCTCGAGCGCAGCGAGGCCGACGCGCGCAAGGCCGAGGCGACCACCAGGGCCGAGGCGAAGCCGGACAAGGGCAATACGAAGAACGTGGCGCGCAGCGCCGCCGCGCCGTCGGTGGGCAACGCCGTGGCCGGCTGGTTCGGCGGCCTGTGGGACAGCGTGCGCGACGAGCTGACGCAGGTCATCCGCATCCGCCGCGTGGACGACGCCCAGGCGCTGCTGCTGACCGGCGACCAGGGCTGGTTCCTGCGCGAGAACGTCAAGCTGCGCCTGCTCAACGCGCGGCTGGCGCTGCTGTCGCGCAACGAGCCGGTGTTCCGCAACGACCTCGCCGCCGCGCAGGCCATGATCGGCCGCTATTTCGACACCAAGTCGCGCCGCGTGCAGGCCGCGCTGACGCTGCTCAAGCAGGCCCAGGCCGGCGCGGTGTCGGTGCAGCTGCCGACGATGGCGGAGAGCCTCGGCGCGCTGCAGGCGCTCAAGAAGGAGTAGCGCATGCGGCTTCTGTTCTGGGTGGCGATCCTCTTTGGCGGCGCGGTCGGGCTGGCGCTGTTTACGCAATTCAACCAAAGCAACGTGGTGCTGTTCTACCCGCCGTACCGGGTCGAACTCTCGCTCAACCTCGCGCTGGCCCTGCTGCTGCTGGCGTTCTTCGTGGTCTGGACCATCCTCACCACGGTGCGGCACCTGTCGGAGATGCCCGGGCGCGCCGCCGCCTACCGCGAGCGCAGCCGCATGAACCGCGCGCAGGCCGCGTTGCGCGAGTCGATCGAGAACCTGTTCGCCGGCCGCTTCGCGCGCGCCGAGCGCACCGCGCGCGAAGCCCAGGCCTGGCCCGAGCAGGCCCAGACCGCGGCGCTGATCGGCGCGCGCGCCGCGCACCGCATGCAGGAAATGGAGCGGCGCGACGCCTGGATGGCGCAAGTCACCGACCCCGAGCGCGAGCAGGCGCGGCTGGTGTCGATGGCCGAGCTGCTGGTCGACGCGCGCGACGCCGAAGGCGCGCTGGAGACCATCGCGCAACTGCAGTCGCAGGGCGCGCGCCAGATCCACGTGCAGCGCATCGCGCTGCGCGCGCACCAGCACCTGAAGAACTGGTCCGAGGTGCTGCGCCTGGCGCGCTCGCTGGAAAAGCGCAACGCCATCCACCCGGTGCTGGCGCTGCGCCTCAAGCAACTGGCCTGCGAAGCGCTGCTCGAAGAGCGCCGCCACGACGCCGAGGCGCTGCAGGACCTGTGGCGCTCGCTGTCGGCCGACGAGCGCCGCGCCGCGCGCATCGCCGAGCCCGCCGCGCGCTACTTCGCCGCGCTGGGCCGCCAGGACGAGGCGCGCAAGATCGTGGAAGACGCGCTCAAGGTGAACTGGGACAGCCGGCTGGTGCTGCGCTATGCCGAATGCGCCGAGCCGGGCCACGCGCTGCCGCAGATCCAGCAGGCCGAGAAATGGCTGGTGCAGCATCCGGTCGACGCCGACCTGTATTTCGCGCTGGGCATGCTGTGCCTGGGCGAGAAGCTGTGGGGCAAGGCCCAGTCGAGCTTCGAGCGCGCGCTGCGGTACGCCGACGACGAATCGCAGCGCCGGCTGCGCGTGCGCGCGCACCTGGCGCTGGGCCGGCTGTACGAAGAGACCGAGCGGCCCGAGGAAGCGCAGAAGCACTATCGCGAAAGCGCCATGCTGGCGGCGTAGCGAGGTAGCGGCCGCCGCGCCGGGCGCTCATCCGGCCGGCTTGCCGCCCGCGTCGTCGGGAATCGCCTCCGCCTCCGACTTTGTATCCGCCTCGCCCGGACCGCCGTCCGGGCGTTTTTCCTTCACCACCGCGTAACGCGCCAGCGTCTCCCTGCGCGCCACGTCGTGCTGCACGAGCGGGCGCGGGTAGTCCTCGCCGAGCTTCACGCCGGCGGCGGCCAGCACGTCGTCGGGCGCGGTCCACGGGGCGTGGACGTACTTGTCCGGCAGCCGCGCCAGTTGCGGCAGGTACTTGCGGATGAAGCGCCCCTGCGGATCGAACTTCTGCGACTGCGTGACCGGGTTGAAGATGCGGAAGTAGGGCTGCGCGTCGCAGCCGGTCGAGGCCGCCCACTGCCAGCCGCCGTTGTTGGCGGCCAGGTCGAAATCGTTGAGCTGGTCGGCGAAATACTGCTCGCCGCGCCGCCAGTCCACGCCGAGGTCCTTGACCAGGAAACTGGCCGCCACCATGCGCAGGCGGTTGTGCATGTAGCCGCTCTGCCGGATCTGCAGCATGGCCGCGTCCACCAGCGGGTAGCCGGTGCGGGCGTCGCGCCAGGCCTGGAAATAGCGCTCGCCGGTGTCGCCGTCCACCCAGCGGATGGCGTCGTAGGCTGCATGGAACGCCTGCCCGGCGGCCACGCGCGGATGGTGGTGCAGGATCATGAAATAGAAGTCGCGCCAGATCAGCTCCGACAGCCACGTCGCCGCGCCCGCGCTGTCGGCGCCGCCGCGCAGCACCGCCTCGTGGGCCGCGCGCGCCAGCGTGCGGATCGAGAGCGTGCCGAAGCGCAGGTGCACCGACAGGTAGCTCGGTCCGCGCAGCGCGGGAAAGTCGCGCCGCCGGGCGTAGTCGCCCATGCGCGCGAGGAAGTCGCCGAGCAGCGCGTGGGCGCCGGCGCTGCCCGCCGGCATGGCGATCTGGGCCAGGTTGGACGGCGCGAAACCCAGCGCGCGCAGCGTGGGCAGCGCCCGCGCGTGGGCCCTGGGGACCGGGGCGAGCGCCGGCAGGTAAGGCTCGACCGGGTAGGGCTTGAGGTCGAACGGCAGCAGCGCCTTGAGCCAGGCGTTCTTGTACGGCGTGAACACCGAGAACGGCGTGCCCTGGCCGGTCAGGATCTCGTCGCGCTCGAAGACCGCCTGGTCCTTGAAGGTGAAGAAGGCGCGCGCCGCCGCCGCCAGCGCCTGGCCGACGTCGGCATCGCGCGCCTGCGCGGCGGGCTCGTAGTCGTGGTTGGCGAAGACCGCCTCCGCGCCCAGTTCGGCGGCCAGCGCGGGGATGGCCGCGCGCGCCGCGGCGTCGAGCACGATCAGGCCGCCGCCGGCCGCCCTGAGGGCGGCGTCCAGCGGCGCCAGCGAGGCGAGGATGAACTCCACGCGGCGGTCGGCGGCAAGGCTGCGCGCGCGCAGCGCGGCGAGGATCTCGCGGTCGAACACGAACGCGCACCACACCCGGCGGCAGTGCTTGAGGGCATAATGCAGCGCCGCGTGGTCGTCGGCGCGCAGGTCGCGCCGGAACCAGACCAGGCCGCGTTCGAAGCGCCGGTCGATCCGGTAGGGCTGGCGCGTGCCGGCGGGCGGGGTGGGCAAGATCGGCGTTCCTCGGGATTGAAGCCTGCTACCCTAGCACACGGGCGGCCGGAGGCCGCGCCGCGGCGCCGGCTTTGCATGCCGGTGCATATACTTCCCGATTTTTCCAGCATTCCAGACAGCAAGAAGCAAGACATGGCCACCACACTCGACCGCATCCTCCAATCGCAAGGCTTCGGCACCCGCCGCTACTGCGGCGACCTGATCGGCGCCGGCCTGGTCGAGGTCGACGGCGTGCTGTGCGAGGACCCGCGCGCGCAGTTCGAGATCGACGGGCTGCGCCTGACCGTGGACGGCGAGGAATGGATCGGCCACACCAAGGCCTACCTGATGCTCAACAAGCCGGTCGGCTACGAATGCTCGCAGCGCCCGCGCCACCATCCCAGCGTGTACAACCTGTTGCCGGTGCCGCTGCGTCAGCGCGAGGTGCAGGCGGTGGGCCGGCTCGACCAGGACACCACCGGGCTGCTGCTGCTGTCGGACGACGGCCAGTTCATCCACGCCCAGACCTCGCCCAAGAAGAAGGTGCCCAAGGTCTACGAGGTGACGACCGCCGAGCCCGTCACGCAGGCCCAGGTCGACGCGCTGTTGGCCGGCGTGCAACTGGAGGACGAGCCGGCGCCGCTTGCCGCCGTGGCCTGCGAGGCCACCGGCGAGCGCGGCCTGCGCCTGACCCTGTCGGAGGGCAAGTACCATCAGGTCAAGCGCATGGTGGCGGCGGCCGGCAACCACGTGGAGGCGCTGCACCGCAGCGCCATCGGCGGGCTGGTGCTGGAGCCGGCACTGGCGCCGGGCGAATGGCGCTGGCTCACGCCGGACGACCTCGCCGCGCTGGCGCGCAAGGAATAGGGCGCGCGGCAACGCGCGCCGGGGCCGGAAGGGTGTTCATGTTGCAGTGCGGCATGGGCGAATCTTTTCCGGACGGACGGCTTTGATTTGATAAAATGCAGGGATGGCGACGCTGGAAGCCCCAATCAATCTCACCAATCAGTTCCTGATTGCCATGCCCGGCATGGCAGACCCGACCTTTTCGGGTTCCGTCGTCTATTTGTGCGAGCACAACGACCGCGGCGCGCTGGGCCTGGTGATCAACCGGCCTATCGACATCGACATGGCCACGCTGTTCGACAAGATCGACCTCAAGCTCGAGATCCAGCCGGTGGCGCAGCAGCCCGTGTATTTCGGCGGTCCGGTGCAGACCGAGCGCGGTTTCGTGCTGCATGATCCGGTCGGCATCTACGTCTCGTCGCTGGCGGTGCCCGGCGGGCTCGAGATGACCACCTCCAAGGACGTGCTCGAAGCCGTCGCCAACGGCAGCGGCCCGCACCGCTTCCTGCTCACGCTCGGCTACGCCGGCTGGGGCGCCGGGCAGCTCGAGGACGAGCTCAGCCGCAACGGCTGGCTGACGGTCCAGGCCGATCCCGAGATCATCTTCAGCGTGCCGCCCGAAGAACGCTTCGCCGCCGCCATCCGCCTGCTGGGCATCGACTTCACCATGCTCTCGGGCGAGGCCGGGCATGCCTGAGGGCGCAGCGGCGTCCACGCCGCCGGGCCCGCTGCCCGCCGACGGCACCGTCCTCGCCTTCGACTACGGCGAGAAGAAGATCGGCGTGGCGCTCGGCAACTTCATCACGCGCGAGGCGCGCCCGCTCGTCATCCTGCCCAATCCCACCGTGGCAGCCCGCTTCGAGGCGGTGGCCGCGCTCGTCAGGGAATGGGCGCCGGTGCGGTTCGTGGTGGGCATGCCGGTCAACCCGGACGGCGGCGAGCAGCCTTCCATGCGCCTCGCCCGCCGCTTCGGCAACCAGCTCAACGGCCGCTTCGGCCTGCCGGTGGAGTGGGTCGACGAACGCTACACCTCGCGCCTGGCCCAGATGGCCGGCTACCGGCCCGGCGAGCTCGATGCCGAGGCCGCCCGCCTTATCCTGCAACAGTACTTCGACCAGCATCCCCTATGACCCAGACTTCCTCTCCAGACGCCGAGGCGCTCTATCGCACGCTGCGCGACCAGGTGCAGGCCGCGCTGCCTGACGCCGAGCGTGCGCAATGGTCGGTGGCCGGCATCCATTCCGGCGGCGCCTGGATCGCCGAGCGGCTGGCCGCCGACCTGCATCTGGCCGGCCACGGGGTCATCAACGTCGCCTTCCACCGCGACGACTACGCCAAGAAGGGCCTGCACAGTCAGGCCCAGCCGACCACGCTGCCGTTCGACGTGCAGGACCGCAAGATCCTGCTGATCGACGACGTGCTCGCCACCGGCCGCACCATCCGCGCCGCCGTCAACGAACTGTTCGACTACGGCCGCCCGGCCCGCGTGGCGCTGGCCGTGCTGGCCGACCGCGGCGGGCGCGAGCTGCCGGCCGCGGCCGACTTCGTCGCCGCGCACGTCGAGCTGCCGCCCGGCACCACGCTGGTGCTGTCGCACGAGGGCAGCGGCGCCGGCATGCGTTTCGCCTTCGCCGTCGAGGCCACCGGCAACTGAGGCCGGCGCATGGCCGGGCCGGGCGCGCGCGGGCGGATGCCCGCCACGCCGGGCCGGCCTGCAAGCTCAGCAACGAACCAGACCGCTCCAGACCAGCCAATCGCCGCCGCCCGGCTCTCTTCCACTGCCATGATCAAGACGTTCCGCAACCCGCAACTGACCAAGAACGGCGAGCTCAAGCACCTGCTGTCGATCGAAGGCCTGTCGCGCGAGATGATCGCGCACATCCTCGACACGGCCAGCCAGTTCGTCTCGCTGTCCGATTCCGACCGCGACGTCAAAAAGGTGCCCTTGCTGCGCGGCAAGAGCGTGTTCAACCTGTTCTTCGAGAACTCCACACGCACCCGCACCACCTTCGAGATCGCCGCCAAGCGGCTCTCGGCCGACGTGCTCAACCTGAACATCAACGCGTCCTCGACCAGCAAGGGCGAGTCGCTGCTCGACACCATCAACAACCTGTCGGCGATGTCGGCCGACATGTTCGTGGTGCGCCACGCCAGCTCCGGCGCGCCCTACCTGATCGCCGAGCACGTCGCGCCGCACGTGCACGTGATCAACGCCGGCGACGGCCGCCACGCGCACCCCACCCAGGGGCTGCTCGACATGTACACGATCCGCCATTACAAGCAGGACTTCACCAAGCTCACGGTGGCCATCGTGGGCGACATCCTGCACTCGCGCGTGGCGCGCTCCGACATCCACGCGCTGACCACGCTGGGCGTGCCCGAAGTGCGCGCGATCGGCCCGCGCACGCTGCTGCCGTCCGGCCTGGAGCAGATGGGCGTGCGCGTGTTCCACAACATGGAAGAAGGGCTCAAGGGCGTCGACGTGGTCATCATGCTGCGCCTGCAGAACGAACGCATGAGCGGCGCGCTGCTGCCGTCGGCGCAGGAATACTTCAAGGCCTACGGCCTCACGCCCGAGCGGCTGGCGCTGGCCAGGCCCGACGCCATCGTGATGCACCCCGGCCCGATGAACCGCGGCGTGGAGATCGACTCCGCCGTGGCCGACGGGCCGCAGTCCGTGATCCTCAACCAGGTGACCTTCGGCATCGCCGTGCGCATGGCGGTGATGGGGATCGTGGCCGGGAACCACGACTGACCGCGACCGCACTCCAGCGCCACAGCCAGAACAACCGCAACAAGCCAAGCGACACGATATGAAGATCCACATCAAAGGCGGCCGCCTGATCGACCCGGCCGCGAACGTCGATGCGCAGCAAGACCTCTACATTGCCGCCGGCAAGGTCGTCGGCGTCGGCAGCGCGCCGGCGGACTTCCACGCCAACAAGACCATCGACGCCAGCGGGCTGGTCGTCTGCCCCGGCCTGGTCGATCTCTCCGCGCGCCTGCGCGAGCCCGGCTACGAATACAAGGCCACGCTCGAATCCGAGGTGGCCGCCGCCACCGCCGGCGGCGTCACCAGCCTGGTCTGCCCGCCCGACACCGATCCGGTGCTCGACGAGCCCGGCCTGGTGGAAATGCTCAAGTTCCGCGCCCGCACGCTCAACCAGACCCACGTCTATCCGCTCGGCGCGCTCACGCTCGGCCTCAAGGGCGAAACGCTGACCGAGATGTCGCAGCTCACCGAGGCCGGCTGCATCGGTTTCTCGCAGGCCGAAGCCCCGATCCGCGACACCCGCGTGCTGCTGCGCGCGCTGCAATACGCGCAGACCTTCGGCTTCACCGTGTGGCTGCGCCCCGAGGATCCCTACCTCGGCGGCGGCGTGGCCGCCAGCGGTGCGGTGGCCTCGCGCCTCGGCCTGTCCGGCGTGTCCGTGATCGCCGAGACCGTGCGCCTGCACACCATCTTCGAACTCATGCGCAGCACCGGCGCGCGCGTGCACCTGTGCCGCCTGTCCTCCGCCGCCGGCATCGAGCTGGTGCGCCAGGCCAAGCGCGAAGGCCTGGCCGTGACCTGCGACGTCAACATCCATCACGTCTCGCTGACCGACATGGACATCGGCTACTTCAACTCGCAGATGCGCTTCTCGCCGCCGCTGCGCGGCAGCCGCGACCGCGACGCCATCATCGCGGGGCTGATCGACGGCACCATCGACGCGCTGTGCTCCGACCACACCCCGGTGGACGACGACGAAAAGCTGCTGCCCTTCGCCGAAGCCTCGCCGGGCGCCACCGGGCTCGAACTGCTGCTGCCGCTGACGCTGCGCTGGGCCGAGCAGCACAAGGTCCCGCTCGCCAGCGCGCTCGCCCGCATCACCTCCGAGCCCGCGCGCGTGCTGGGCCTGCCCGCCGGCACGCTGGCCAGCGGCAGCACCGCCGACATCTGCATCTTCCACCCCGCACAGGAATGGAAGGTCGAGCGGCGCGCGCTCAAGAGCCAGGGCAAGAACTCGCCGTGGCTCGGCTACGACATGCGCGGCCGCGTGCGCGCCACGCTCGTCAGCGGCCACGTCGTCCACGAACTGCACTGACACCGTGCCGGGGAGCCACGCATGATCTGGCTGCGCAAGACCGCGCTGATCCTCCACCTGCTGCGCGGCATCGTCACCTGCGCGCTGCTGTTCCCGTGGCTGGGCGCCGAGTCCCGGCGCTGGCACATCCGGCGCTGGTCGCGCCGGCTGCTGCGCATCTGCGGCATCACGCTCGAAGTCCAGGGGCTGGAGCCGGGCGAACTGCCGCCGCGCGGCGCGATGGTGGTGTCCAACCATATCTCCTGGCTGGACATCTACGTCATCAATAGCTGGTACCCGCCGCGCTTCGTCGCCAAGTCGGAGATCCGCGACTGGCCCGTGATCGGCTGGCTGTGCGGCCACACCGGCACCATCTTCATCGAACGCGCGCGCAAGCGCGACGCGCACCGCGTGCTGCACGCCATCACCGACGTGATGCTGCAGGGCGACCTCGTCTGCGTGTTCCCCGAAGGCACCACCACCGACGGCACCAGCGTGCTGCCGTTTCACGCCAACCTGATGCAGGCGCCGGTTTCCGGCGGCCTGCCGGTGCAGCCGGTCGGGCTGTCCTACCTCGACGCCGCCACCGGACAGCCGACCACCGCGCCCGCGTACATCGGCGACCTGAGCTTGCTCGACACGCTCAACGCCGTGCTGCGCTCCGGCCCGATCACGGCGCGCCTGAGCTTCGCTCCCGCGCTGCACGCAACGTCGACCAGCCGCCGCGAACTGGCCGAAGCCGCGCGCGAAGTGGTCAGCCACCTGAGCCAGGGCGCCCGGCAGCACGCCGTGGACGCGGTCGTGCGGGTCAACAGCGCCAGCGCCGCCGGCCGCGCGGCCGCGCCCGCCGACGACCTGCCCGGCCTCGCGGACGACGGCTCGCCCGCGCCGGCTACGTCGCAATAAACCGGCTGCGCTAGGCCAGCGGGTCGCAGTACTGCGGGCACTCGACCTGCACCAGCGTCCGCCCGGCCGGATCCGCGGTCAGCCGCGCGGCGGTCAGCTTGCCGCCCCAGACGCAGCCGGTATCCAGCGCCATCAGGTTCGGCCGCATCACCAGCCCGAGCGTGGACCAGTGGCCGCACACCACGGTGGTGTCGGCCGTGCGGCGGCCCGGGGCGTCGAACCACGGCATGACCCCGGCCGGCGCATCGGCAAGCCCCTCCTTGGTTTTCAGGTCCATCACGCCATCCGCGCTGCAAAAGCGCAGCCGCGTGAGCGCGTTGACGACGACGCGGTGACGCTCGATGCCGCGCAGGCCGTCGCTCCAGCGGTCGGCGCCGTTGCCGAAGATGTCGGCGAGAAAACCCTGCCAGTTGGCGCCCCGGAGCTGTTCCTCGATCTCCTGGGCAAGCTCCACCGTCTGCGCGGCGGTCCACTGGGGCAATACACCGGCATGGACCAGCAGGAATCCCCCCTCGCGGATGGCCAGCGGCCGGTGCCGCAGCCATGTGATCAATTCATCGCAATCCGGCGCGCCAAGCATCTCGTCCAGCGTATCGCTGCGCCCGCGCTTGCGCACGCCCGCGGCCACCGCCAGGAAATGGATGTCGTGGTTGCCGAGCACCGATTCGGCGCGCGCGCCGAGGGCGCGCACGGTGCGCAGCGTCCGCAGGGAAGCGGGGCCGCGGTTGATGAGGTCGCCGACGAAGCGCAGGGCGCTGTCGGTGGGAAGGCGGGAGAGCAGTTCGTCGAACGAACCGGCGCAGCCTTGGAGGTCGCCGATGGCGAACTGGTGTGTATCAGGCATGGATTGCATGGTCGAAATAACGGGCAGGGCCTGGCGACGGTTTGCTCCCGCGTGAACGGCAAGTTCGGCTGGGCGCGCCCTAGGGTGGGATAGAATACCGCACACCTTCTCAGCGTGCGTTTCCCGTCCTCTGGATCAGTCGGAGCCGACGGGCACTTTGTATTGGCCCGAGAGCCAACTCCATTCCAAGGCAGGGAGCGAAAAAGCTTGTCCCATATTCTCGTCACCGGTGGCGCCGGTTTCATCGGCGCCAATTTTGTCCTCGACTGGCTCGCCCAGCCGGGGGCGGACGGCATCGTTAACGTCGACAAGCTGACCTACGCCGGCAACCTCAAGACGCTGGCCTCGCTGGAAAATGACAAGCGGCATGTTTTTTCGCGCACCGACATTTGCGACCGGGCCGCACTCGACCGGCTTCTTGCCGAGTATCGACCAAGCGCGGTCGTCCATTTTGCCGCGGAAAGCCACGTGGACCGCTCCATTCACGGCCCCGGCGAATTCGTCCAGACCAATATTGTCGGCACTTTCACGCTGCTGGAGTCTGTCCGCGCCTATTGGGCTGCATTGAAACGCGAAGTGCAGGCGGGCTTCCGCTTCCTGCACATTTCGACCGATGAGGTCTTCGGTTCGCTCGGCGCCGACGATCCGCAGTTCTCCGAAACCACGGCCTACGCGCCCAACAGCCCCTATTCGGCATCGAAGGCGGCATCCGATCACCTTGTGCGGGCCTATCACCACACGTATGGGCTGCCTGTTCTGACCACCAATTGTTCGAACAATTACGGACCCTATCAGTTTCCAGAGAAGCTGATTCCGCTGGTAGTGGCGAATGCGCTGGCCGGCAAGCCGTTGCCAGTGTACGGCGACGGTCACAATGTACGCGACTGGCTGTACGTCGGCGATCACTGCGCTGCAATTCGCGAGGTGCTGGCGCGCGGGCGCGTAGGTGAAACCTACAATATTGGCGGCTGGAACGAAAAGACCAACATCGAGGTCGTTAGTCTCTTGTGCAAGCTGCTCGACGAAATGAAGCCGAAGGCAGCTGGCTCCTACGCGGACCAGATCACCTTCGTGACCGATCGCCCCGGGCATGACCGGCGCTATGCCATCGACGCGGGCAAGCTGGAGCGCCAACTGGGCTGGAGGCCCGCCGAGACGTTCGAATCCGGCTTGCGCAAGACCGTGCAGTGGTACCTGGAGAACCAGGCGTGGGTGCGCGACGTGACGACCGGCGAATATCGAAACTGGATCACCAGGCACTATGCGGCCTGACGCCGCGCGCGCTCCCGTCATCCTGCTGACGGGCAGCAATGGCCAGGTGGGGTTCGAGCTGCGTCGCAGCTTGTCCTCGCTCGGAAAGGTGGTCGCGCTTGACCGGCATGGCTGCGATCTCGCGCGGCCGGATGCGATTCGGCATGTGGTACAGCACTATCGGCCTGAGATCATTGTCAATGCGGCAGCCTATACCGCCGTCGACCACGCCGAGTCCGACGCGGATCATGCCTTCGCGGTCAACGGCACGGCGCCAGGCATCCTGGGTGAGGAAGCCCGGGCCCTTGGTAGTCTGCTGGTGCACTATTCCACCGACCATGTGTTCGACGGCCGCAAGCCGGTGCCCTATGTCGAGACCGACGCCTGTGAGCCGCCGTCCGTGTATGGCAAGAGCAAGCGCGCGGGGGAGACCGCCGTGATTGCTTCTGGCGCCATGCATCTGGTGTTCCGCACCAGTTGGGTGTTCGGTGCCCACGGCGAGAACTTCCTGAAGACGATCCTGCGCCATGCGCGGCAGCATGACAGCCTGCAGGTCGTCTGCGACCAGTTTGGCGCGCCGACCGCGGCCGCGCTTGTCGCCGACGTCACCGCGCACGCGGTCAGGGGTTTTCTGCGAAAGAGCCAGCGCCGGAGGGCCGCGGATTTGGTGGATTTCCCGCAAGGTATTTTTCATCTTGCTGCTACCGGCGCAACGAACTGGAACGCATATGCGCGCGAGGCCGTGGAAGTCGCCGCGATGCTCGGGATGCCAATCCGCGCTCGGGGCGATGCGGTCGTGCCGGTGGCATCGTCGGACTATCCGATGATTGCGCCACGGCCCGGCAATGCCAGGCTGGACTGCACCCGCCTGGAGCAATGCTTTGGCCTGCACATGCCGCCCTGGCAGGACGGCATGCGGCAGGTACTAGAACAACTTATTCTCGACACGCCATGACACGCAAGGGCATTATCCTCGCCGGAGGCTCGGGCACGAGACTGTATCCCGCCACCCTCGCGGTATCGAAGCAACTGCTGCCCATCTACGACAAGCCGCTGATTTACTATCCACTGAGCACGCTGATGCTCGCGGGAATCCGCGACATCCTGATCATCTCGACGCCGCAGGACACGCCGCGCTTCGAGCAACTCCTAGGCACGGGTGAGCAGTGGGGCATTCATCTGTCTTATGCGGTCCAGCCAAGGCCGGACGGGCTGGCGCAGGCATTCCTGATCGGCGAGTCATTCCTCGCTGGCGCTCCCGCGACGTTGATCCTTGGCGACAATATCTTCTATGGGCACGATCTGGTCGCGATGCTCCGGCGTGCCGCGGCGCGCCCGGATGGCGCGACTGCCTTTGCGTACCGAGTGCAGGACCCGGAGCGCTACGGCGTGGTCCAGTTCGATCGTGAAGGTCGTGCTATCAAGCTCGAAGAAAAACCCGTTGCGCCGAAATCCAACTATGCGGTGACCGGCCTCTATTTCTATGACGGCGACGTGGTCGAGGCCGCCAAGAACGTGCGGCCGTCTGCACGCGGAGAACTCGAGATCACGGACATCAACTCGTGGTATCTGGAACGCGGTCGGCTCAACGTGGAAGTGATGAGCCGCGGCTACGCATGGCTCGATACCGGCACGCATGAGTCGATGCTGGAGGCAAGCCAGTTCATTCAGACCATCGAGCATCGTCAGGGGCAGAAGGTGTGTTGTCCGGAGGAAATCGCGTGGCGCTTCGGCTGGATCAGCCGGGATGAGTTGGCTGCGCCGGCCGAGCCTTTGCGCAAGAATACCTATGGCCGCTATCTGTTTGGCTTGTTGGCCGAGGCTGAGTTATGAATGTGGTGCGTACCGCGATCCCCGACGTGCTGGTGCTGAAGCCAACCGTTCACGGCGATGCACGTGGAATTTTCTTCGAGAGCTTCAACCGGCGCACATTCGCCGCATCCATCGGACGCGACGTGGACTTCGTGCAGGATAACCAGTCGCGCTCCGCGCGCCACGTCCTGCGCGGGCTGCACTATCAGATCACACATCCGCAGGCCAAGCTGGTCCGGGTAATTCAGGGTGAGATTTTTGACGTGGCGGTGGACCTGCGCCGAGCCTCGCCGACGTTCGGCAAATGGGTCGGGCATAAGCTGTCTGCCGAGAGCCGGGAAATGACATGGGTACCGGAGGGATTCGGGCACGGGTTCCTGGTTCTTTCCGAGTTTGCCGACGTGCTTTACAAGACGACCGACTACCGATTCCCGGGGGCGGAGCGTGTGCTGCGGTGGAGCGACGAGACCCTGGCGATCGACTGGCCGGTACGCGACGGGCTGGTTCTTTCCGAGAGAGACAGGGCGGGGCAGCCGTTGGCGGATGCCGAGGTTTATCAGTAGGTATTGACGGGCAGGAAGCGGGGGAGTGTCAGTATTTTTGTGTTT
>NZ_AQPL01000455.1:0-262 GCF_000395345.1 Cupriavidus sp. WS
TTCGGGCGGCCACGACATAGGATCGGCACTGGTTTCGTGGTGGGCGTGGTGGACCCAGCGCGGGTGCGCGGGGTTGCTGGAACCGGGATTGCTTTTCAGCCGTCCGGCACTGCGGGAGTGTCAGTATTTTTGTGTTTAGGGCTGTTAAGGATCTGAGGGCGATGAAGCTCGACAGGTCCAATCTTTCGTCCTAGCAATACGGCTTGGTGAAGCGCTCCTCGTAAATCATCGCGAACTGATTCATCGCCGCTTTCCAGTCGTG
>NZ_AQPL01000456.1:0-1276 GCF_000395345.1 Cupriavidus sp. WS
CGTAAATCATCGCGAACTGGTTCATCGCCGCTTTCCAGTCGTGCGTGGCGCTGCCCCACTTGCCCGTGATGTTGCGCAGCGCCAGCCACAGCAGTTTGGTGGCTGCCTCGTCGCTTGGGAAGTGCCCGCGGATCTTGATGATCTTGCGTAGCTGCGCGTTGATGCTCTCGATGGCGTTCGTCGTGTAGATGATCTTGCGGATCGCCGGTGGGAACGCAAAGAATGGAATGACCTGACTCCAGGACCGATGCCACGCGGCGGCGATCGGACCATACCGCTGGCCCCATTGGCCTTGCTCGAAGGTGGTCAGTTCGGCCAGAGACGCCTCGACGGTTGGCGCGGTGTAGACTGGCTTGAGCGCCGCCGCCACCGCGCGGCGGTCCTTCCAGCTCGCATAATCCAGGCTGCCTCGGATCAGGTGCACGATGCACGTTTGCAGCGTCGTGTCGGGGAACACCGCGTTCAGGGCTGCCTCCATGCCCTTGAGCCCGTCGGTGACCGCGATCAGGATGTCCTGGGTGCCACGCGTGCGCAGGTCGTTGAAGACCTTCATCCAGAACTTGGCCCCTTCGGTGGTCTCGATCCACAGGCCCAGGATGTCGCGCGTGCCGTCGGGCAACACGCCCAGGGCGAGATAGACGGCTTTGTTGCGCACCACGCCGTCTTCGCGCATCTTGACCCGCAGCGCATCGAAGAACACCACGGGATACATGCTCTCCAGCGGCCGGGCTTGCCAGGCGGTGACCTCCTGCATGACCTCGTCGGTCACGGAGCTGATGAACTCGGGTGAGACCTCGGTGCCGTACTGTTCGGCCAGGAAGGCCTGGATCTCGCGCACGGTCATGCCGCGGGCATACATGGCGATGATCTTGTCATCGAACCCGGTAAAGCGCCGCTCGTGCTTGGGAATGAGGATGGGTGCGAAGGTGCTGTCGCGGTCACGAGGCACGTTCAGGTGCAGCGGGCCATCGTCGGTGAGTACCGTTTTAGCGCTGCTACCATTGCGCTGGTTGGTTGTATCCTGCGGGCGCTGTGCGCCCGCAGGATAGCCCAGGTGCTGGCCCAACTCGGCGCCCAGCGCGCGCTCGATGAGTGCCTTCTTGAACGCCATGGCGGCGTCCTGGACCGCTTCGGCGGTCATTGGCCCCTTGACGAACTGGTCGACCAGTTCCTTGGGAATGGGGGGCAGTTCCCTCAGTGGTGTCTTCGGTTTGCGTGGCATACGGCCTCCTTGGCTACATGGTATGCCCTGCACACAAAAATACGGATAGGCCCG
>NZ_AQPL01000457.1:0-15572 GCF_000395345.1 Cupriavidus sp. WS
TGCTCCCGGCTTTTTTCTTTTCCACTTTTCATTTCCCCTTCCTTTTCCCCACGCTTTCCCCACGCGCTTGTCCGCTTCGATTTTCACGCGGGCCGCGTTGCCGTATCGATTCCCGGCCGCGGCGGCCCCGGGTGAATACCGGATTTCCGCCAACTTGATACCGGGTTGATACTGATTCCGCCCCGCCCGCTTTCACGGTTGAATTGCACCTGAAGCACATCGCGGAACATAGTTCCGCATCACGGAACAAATCCGGTCGCTTCGGCAAATCCGGGCGCGCCCTGCCGCCCGGAACACTGCGGCAAGCCAGCAGGGAATCACAACAACAAGACGGGACCAGACACGGGAACCCGCCATGCCCGCGCCTCCGTTGCCGCACCCGCAAGCCAACCTGGAATCTTCGGAGCCTCTCTTGAAAGCAGTCCTGAAAATCAGCAATGCAGCCTGCCTGGCCCTGTTCGGCCTGTGCCAGGGCGCGATGGCGCAAAGCTATCCCACCAAGCCGATCCGCCTCATCGTGCCGTTCGCCGCGGGCGGCACCACCGACATCGTGGCGCGCTCGGTGGCCGACGGCATCGGCCGCGAACTGGGCCAGCCCGTGGTGGTGGAAAACCGCGGCGGCGGCGGCGGCGCGATCGGCGCCGATGCGCTGGCCAAGTCCGCGCCGGACGGCTACACGCTCGGCATCGCCACGGTCAGCACGATGGCCACCAACCCGGCCACCAACGCCCGCAATCCCTACGACCCGCTCAAGGACTTCGCGCCGATCACCAACCTGGTCAATGTGCCGAACGTGCTGACGGTCAACCCGAAGGTGCCGGCCAAGACCGTGCAGGAATTCGTCGCGCTGGTGAAGGCCAACCCCGGCAAGTACAGCTACGCCTCGGCCGGCAAGGGCAGCATTTCGCATCTGGACGGCGAGCTGTTCAAGTTCCTGACCAAGACCGACATGGTCCACGTGCCCTACCGCGGCTCGGGCCCGGCGCTGAACGACACGCTGGCCGGCCAGGTCAGCGGCCAGTTCGACAACCTGCCCTCGTCGATGCCGCATATCCAGGCCGGCAAGCTGCGCGCGCTGGCGGTGGCCGCGCCCAAGCGCGTGGAAGGCCTGCCCGACGTGCCGACCTTCGCCGAGGCCGGCATGAAGGACATGAACAACATGGCCTGGTATGGCCTGGTGGCGCCCGCCAACACGCCGGCCGCCGTCATCGCCAAGGTGCACGACGCTGCCGTGAAGACGCTGCAGGACCCCAACGTCAAGCGCCGGCTGGCCGAAAGCGGGGCCTATCCCGACGGCAACACGCCGCAGCAGTACGCCGCGCAGATCAAGCGCGAACTGGAACTGCGCAAGAAGATCGCGCACGACCAGAACATCACGCTCGAGTAAGCCTCGCGGCGGCCCCCGGCCCGATGCGGCGGGGGGGCCGTCGGCCCTTGCCGCCCGCCTGTTGTTGCCATGCCGCACCACTTGATCTGGCGCAGTATTCGTACCCGTCCTTGGTGCTTCAATATAACGGGAAGGAAATTGACATCGCAGGGCCCTCCCGAGTCGGTAAAGTAACCGGGTCAGACAACCAGTACGACGGCCGTGCCCCCTGCCCACGGCCAAACCCATGAGGACAAGCAATGCGCAACAAGACCGTATCCGCTCTGATGATCGTCGCCGTGACCGCTTTCGGGGGCGCGCAGCTGGCGCACGCCCAGAAGAACTACACCGATGGTGGCGACCTGTATGGCGGCGCCCACACCAACAAGGGCGATCCGAACAAGAACGCGGCCAAATCGGGCAAGTTCGATCCGTATACCGATGGCGCGAAGAAGTCGACCAAGTCCAATCTGAGCGCGGACGGCGCCAAGAAGAAGGCTGATCCCTATACGGACGGCGCCAAGTCCGGCAAGCCCGATCCGTACACCGATGGTGCCAAGTCGGGCAAGTTCGACCCGTACACCGACGGCGCCAAGGCCGCGCCCAAGCAGTAATCGCCAGCCTGCCCGCATTGCGCGGGCATTGCCGCGGATGGTGCGCCAGCGCACCGTCCGCGCGCGTCCCCGGCGGCAGCATCGGCATAGCCGAGATTGCAACGCCCGCTTGAAACGCCATCGCGCGGATGACGCCGCGTGGCGAAGTGTGAGATATATCCCGGCAGGAAAACTGGAAAGCAGCAGGAAGGCTGCAGAAAGGCCGCCGACAGGCAGCCACGCGGCGTCCCGTCAGGCTGTGGCCGCGCCCGTACGCGCATCCTCGCCCGCGATCGCGCCCGCGGCTTTGCCTCCCGGCCCCGCTCCTTCCGTGGAGACCATCATGCTCGATGTCCTGATACTCATGGCTTCCTCCCTCGTCCTGGCGGTGCTGATCTTCAAGGGATAGCAGCCAGCGCAAGACGGCGGGACGGCGCGGCGCGCGTCCGCCCCGCCGCCCGGGCCATCAGGCGCTCAGGCCGCCGCCAGCGCCGGGGTGGCGCTCATGGTGCCCTGCTCGCGCAGGCGCGCGTGCCAGGCCAGCGCTTCCTCGATCAGGTGCGGCGTCTGGCCGCCGCGCCGTCCGGCGCGCGTCACGTAGTCCTGCAGCAGGTCGCGGTAGAGCGGGTCCGCGCAATTGGCGATGATCTGCTGCGCGCGCTCGCGCGGCGCCAGGCCGCGCAGGTCGGCCAGGCCGTGCTCGGTCACGATGACGTCGACATCGTGCTCGGTATGGTCCACGTGCGAGACCATCGGCACGATGCTGGAGATCGCGCCCGCCTTGGCCACCGACTTGGTGACGAACACCGAGATATGCGCGTTGCGCGCGAAGTCGCCGGAGCCGCCGATGCCGTTCATCATGTGCGTGCCGCCCACGTGCGTGGAATTCACGTTGCCGTAGATGTCGCACTCCAGCGCCGTGTTGATGGTGATCAGGCCCAGCCGGCGCACCAGCTCCGGATGGTTGCTGATCTCCTGCGGGCGCAGGATCACGCGCGAGCGGTAGCGCGCCAGGTCCGCCAGGAAGCGCGCATAGACCGGGCCGCTCAGCGTCACCGAGGAGGCCGAGGCGAAACTCAGCCGGCCCGCGTCCAGCAACTCGATGGTGCTGTCCTGCAGCACTTCCGAATACATCTTCAGGTCGCGGAACGGCGAATCGACCAGGCCGTGCAGCACCGCGTTGGCGATGGTGCCGATGCCGGCCTGCAGCGGCTGCAGCGACGGCGCCAGCCGGCCCGCGCGGACCTCGTGCAGCAGGAATTCGTTGAGGTGCCCGGCGATCTGCCGGGTGTCCTGGTCGGGCGGCAGCGCGCTGGACGGGCTGTCGTCCTTCTGCGTGATGACGATGGCGGCGATCCTGGCCGGGTCCACCGGGATGTAGGTCAGGCCGATGCGCTGGTCCACCGCGGTCAGCGGGATCGGCTCGCGGCCGGGGCGCGGCGTGGGCAGATAAATGTCGTGCAGGCCTTCCAGCTCGGCCGGCATGTTGAGGTTGATCTCGACGATGACCTTCTCGGCCTGCATGGCGAAGCTGGCGGAATTGCCCACCGAGGTGGTCGGCACGATGCCGCCGCTCTCGGTGATGGCCGCCGCCTCCACCACCGCCACGTCCACCGGCGCGATCTGGCGGCCGCGCAACTGCTCCACGGTCTCGGACAGATGCTGGTCGATGAACATCACTTCGCCGGCGTTGATCTTGCGCCGCAGGGTCGGGTCGACCTGGAACGGCAGGCGCCGCGCCAGCACGTTGGCCTCGGCCAGGATCTTGTCGGTGTCGTTGCCCAGCGAGGCGCCGGTCATCAAGGTGATGCGCAGTGGCTCGGTCGCCGCGCGCCGGGCCAGCGCCTCCGGCACCGCCTTGCAGTCGCCGGCCCGGGTAAAGCCGCTCATGCCCACGGTCATGCCATCCCGGATCAGCGCGGCGGCGGCATCCGCCGGCATGATCTTGTCGAGGAGGCTGGCCAGCCGGATTCGTTCCTTGTACATCTTATATGTCTCCATGAAACCTGCCCCGACCGGCCGCTGGCTGGCGCACGCCGTGGATGGGCCTTGCCCCCCGTCCGGCTCGCGCTGGCTACCCGACGGTAAGGCGCAGATAAGCAGTGTAGCCAGAGCGGACATATTCCAGCGGCGATATAAAGTCATGGATCCTAGTCGCTAAATTCATACCTGCCCCGGCGCCACCCGGCCATCACACGACTGACACGCCGCGCGCCTCTTTATGCTCTACAGTAGTTAGCAGGCTCATGCCGCCCCCGGCCCGGCACCGCACCACGGCGCCGCGCGGGCCCGGCGCGCATGGACCTGCCGAAACGACCCCGGGGAGACACCATGCTGGCGGAAAGCGAAACGCGACTGGCCCGGTTGCTGGCCGACCTGATGCAGTTCGCCCAGGGGCGCCTGCCCGGCGACATGTTCGCCAGGGCGGAGCCGTTCCTGCGGCACTACTACGACCTGGCCGACGCCGACGACCTGCTGCAGCGGGAAGTGGCCGACCTGTACGGCGCGGTGATGGCGCACTGGCAGACCGCGCAGCGCTTCGTCTCCGGCAGCGCCCGGCTGCGGGTCTACAACCCCAACCTGGAGCAGCACGGCTGGCATTCCGACCACTCCGTGGTGGAGATCGTCAACGACGACATGCCGTTCCTGGTGGATTCGGTGACGATGGAGATCAACCGGCTCGGGCTGGCCCTGCACTCCGCCATCCACCCGGTGTTCCGGGTCTGGCGTGAGGCCGACGGCAGCATCGCCAGGGTCGCGCTGCCCGGCGACGGCGAGGCCGGCGCACCGCCGGCGAACACAGCGGCGGACACAGCGGCGGACACGCCAGCCGCGGGCGGGCCGCGGCTGGAATCGTTCATCCACTTCGAGGTCGACCGCTGCGGCGACGCCGCCACGCAGGAAGCGCTGCGCAACGGCATCGCGCGCGTGCTCGGCGACGTGCGCGCCGCGGTCGAGGACTGGCCCGGCATGACCGCCACCGCCGCCGCCACCGTCGAGACGCTGGCCCGGCCCCCGCACGGCCGCCAGCCGGAGACCCAGGAAGCCTGCGCCTTCCTGCAATGGATGCTCGACGACCACTTCACCTTCCTCGGGCAGCGTGACTACGAACTGATCACCCGGGACGGCCGCTTCTACCTGCGCGGCGTGGCCGGGTCCGGCGCCGGCATCCTGCGCGAGAGCCTGCGCCCGGCGGAGGCCGGCGCGCTCACCGAGCTGCCGGCGGCCGCCAGCAGCGTGATCGAGGGCAGCTCGCCGATCTTCGTCACCAAGGCCAATTCGCGCGCGACCGTGCACCGGCCCGGCTACCTGGACTACATCGGCGTCAAGCTGGTCGACGCCAATGGCAAGCTGTTCGGCGAGCGCCGCTTCGTCGGGCTCTACACCTCCACCGCCTACATGATGTCGTGCGCGGAGATCCCGCTGGTGCGGCGCAAGTTCGCCAACGTCCTGGCGCGCGCGGGCTTCCTGACCAAGGGCCACCTGTACAAGTCGCTGGTGACCATCCTCGAGCAGTATCCGCGCGACGAACTGTTCCAGGCCGACGAGGACGAGCTGGCCGACATCGCGCTGGGCATCCTGCGCCTGCAGGAGCACCAGCGCATCCGCCTGTTCGTGCGCCGCGACCGCTTCGACCGCTTCGTCTCCTGCCTGGTGTTCGTGCCGCGCGACAAGTACAACACCGACCTGCGCCAGCGCATCCAGAAGCTGCTGATGACCGCGTTCCACGGCAATGGCTGCGAGTTCACGCCGCAGTTGTCGGAGTCGCCGCTGGCGCGCATCCAGCTCATCGTGCGCGGCGAGCCCGGCACCATGCCCGAGGTCGACCCGGCCGAGCTCGAGGCGCGCATCGTGCAGGCCGCGCGCCGCTGGCAGGACGACCTCGCCGCCGCGCTGCTCGACAGCAACGGCGAGGAACAGGGCAACCGCCTGCTGCGCCGCTACGGCGATGCGTTCCCGGCCGGCTACCGCGAGGACTACCCGGCCCGCACCGCGGTGCGCGACATCGAGCTGATGGAGGCGGCGCTGGCCAGCGGCGGCGTGGCCATGAACCTGTACCGGCCCATCGAGGCCGCGCCCGGCGCGTTCCGCTTCAAGGTCTACCGCGCGCGCGAGCCGATCGCGCTGTCGCTGAGCCTGCCCATGCTGGAGCATCTCGGCGTGCGCGTGGACGAGGAGCGGCCCTACCTGATCGAGCCCAGCGGCGCGGCGCCGGTCTGGGTGCACGACTTCGGGCTCGAGATGGCCGACGGCGTGGCCGCCGGCGCCGGTGCCGACCTCGGCGCCGACATCGAGCGCATCAAGGCGCTGTTCGAGGATGCCTTCGCGCGCGCCTGGAACGGCGAGATCGAGAACGACAATTTCAACCGCCTGGTGCTGCGCGCCGGGCTCGCCGCGCGCGACGTCACCATCCTGCGCGCCTATGCGCGCTACCTGCGCCAGGTCGGCTCGACCTTCAGCGACGCCTACATCGAGCGCGCGCTGACCGGCAACCCTGCCATCGCCGCGCAACTGGTGGCGCTGTTCGCGGCGCGCTTCGACCCGGCCACCGAGGCCGCGCGCGCGGCGCACTGCGAGCGGCTGCTGCAGGCCATCGGCGGCGCGCTCGACCAGGTGCCGAACCTGGACGAAGACCGCATCCTGCGGCTGTTCCTCGGCGTCATCAACGCCACCGTGCGCACCAACTATTTCCGTCACGGCGCCGACGGCGGGCCGCGCCCGTGCCTGTCGTTCAAGTTCGACCCGGCCCGCGTGCCGGGCCTGCCCGAGCCGCGCCCGATGTTCGAGATCTGGGTCTACTCGCCGCGCGTCGAAGGCGTGCACCTGCGCGGCGGCCCGGTGGCGCGCGGCGGCCTGCGCTGGTCGGACCGGCGCGAGGACTTCCGCACCGAGGTGCTCGGCCTGATGAAAGCGCAGATGGTCAAGAACACCGTGATCGTGCCGGTCGGCAGCAAGGGTGGCTTCGTGGTCAAGCGCCCGCCGCCCGCCGGCGACCGCGACGCGGTGCTGCAGGAAGGCATCGCCTGCTACCAGACCTTCCTGCGCGGCCTGCTCGACGTGACCGACAACCGCGTCGCCGGCGCGCTGGTGCCGCCGCCCGAGGTGGTGCGCGACGACGGCGACGACCCCTATCTGGTGGTGGCCGCCGACAAGGGCACCGCGAGCTTTTCCGACTACGCCAACGCGATCTCCGCCGAATACGGCTTCTGGCTCGGCGACGCCTTCGCCTCGGGCGGCTCGGTCGGCTACGACCACAAGAAGATGGCCATCACGGCGCGCGGCGCGTGGGAATCGGTCAAGCGCCATTTCCGCGAGATGGGCATCGACATCCAGTCCACCGATTTCACCGTGGCCGGCGTCGGCGACATGTCCGGCGACGTGTTCGGCAACGGCATGCTGCTGTCGCCGCACATCCGGCTGGTGGCGGCCTTCGACCACCGCCACATCTTCCTCGACCCCGCGCCCGACCCGGCCGCCAGCCTGCGCGAGCGCCAGCGCCTGTTCGCGCTGCCGCGCTCGAGCTGGGCCGACTACGACGCCAGCCTGATCTCGGCCGGCGGCGGCGTGTTCCCGCGCACCGCCAAGGCCATCGCGCTCACGCCCGAGGTGCAGGCCTGCCTGGGCACCAGCGCCGCGGCGCTGTCGCCGGCCGACCTGGTCCACGCGATCCTGCTGGCGCCGGTCGACCTGCTCTACAACGGCGGCATCGGCACCTACGTCAAGTCCAGCCGCGAGACGCATGCGCAGGTCGGCGACCGCAGCAACGACGCGGTGCGCGTCAACGGCGCCGAGCTGCGCTGCAAGGTGGTGGGCGAAGGCGGCAACCTCGGCTTCACCCAGCTCGGGCGCATCGAGTTCGCGCTGCACGGCGGGCGCATCAACACCGATGCTATCGACAATTCCGCCGGCGTGGACTGCTCCGACCACGAGGTCAACATCAAGATCCTGCTCGGCCTGGCGGTGTCCGACGGCGAGATGACCGAGAAGCAGCGCAACAAGCAACTGGCGGAGATGACCGACGAAGTCGGCCTGCTGGTGCTGGAGGACAACTACTACCAGACCCAGGCGCTCTCGGTGGCCGGCCGCGGCGCCGCCGCGCTGCTCGACCAGGAAGCGCGCCTGATCCACTGGCTGGAGCGCGCCGGGCGCCTCAAGCGCGCGCTGGAGTTCCTGCCCGCCGACGAGGAAGTGGTCGAGCGCAAGGCGGCCGGGCTGGGCCTGACCTCGCCCGAGCGCGCGGTGCTGCTGGCCTACAGCAAGATGTGGCTGTATGACGAACTGCTCGCATCGAGCCTGCCCGAGGACCCGCTGGTGGCGGGCCTGCTGCCGGCCTACTTTCCGCGGCCGCTGCGCGAGCGGCATGCCGAGGCCATGCTGCGCCACCCGCTGCGGCGCGAGATCCTGTCCACGCACCTGACCAACACGCTGGTCAACCGCGCCGGCGCCACCTTCGTCCACCGCATGCTGGAAGAGACCGACGCGCGCCCCGCGGACATCGTGCGCGCCTGCCTGATCGGCCGCGACGTGTTCGGGCTGGAGCCGCTGTGGGCCGAGATCGACGCGCTCGACAACCGCGTCGACGACGAAGTGCAGGCGCGCATGTTCGCCGCCGTGGGCCGGCTGCTGGAGCACGCCAGCCTCTGGTTCCTGCGCCATGCGCGCGCCGGCGGCGGCCAGGACGGCGGCGAAAGCGCGCGCTACGCCGAGGCCGCGGCCTGGCTCACGCCGCAGTTGCCGGCGCTGCTGGCCGCGCCCGAGGCGGCGGCGCTGGCCGAGCGGCGCCAGGCGCTCGCGCAGGCCGGCGTGGACGACGCGCTGGCGCTGCGCGTGGCCGCCGGGGAAATCTGCGCGGCCGCGCTCGACATCGCCGACGTGGCGGCCGCCACGCAGCGCGGCCTGGCGCTGGTGGCCAGCGTCTACTTCGCGCTCGACACCGAGTTCAGCTTCGGCTGGCTGCGCGAGCGCGCCCAGGCCTTGCCCGCCGACAGCCACTGGGACCTGCTGGCGCGCACCACGGCGCTGGAAGACCTGGGCCGCCTCAAGCGCGCGCTGACCGTGAGCGTGCTGTCGCAGCCGGTGGAACTGGACACCACGGAGAAACTGATCGAAGCCTGGCGCAACGGCCGGCAAGCCCAGATCGAGCGCTTCTCGCGCATGCTGGCGGACCAGCGCGCCTCGGGCGCGGCGGGCTTGTCGATGCTGTCGGTGGCGATCCGCGAGATCGGGCTGCTCGAGCGCAGCCAGCCCGGCTGCTAGAACGATCGGGCACTTGGGCGCTCGGGCGCTCGGGCGTTGGGACGTTGAGGACATCCGGACAGGCGCGGCAGGCGGCGCCGCGCGGAAGCTGGACGCGAGCGCCGGGCTTTGGGGACAATGGGCGCATCGCGCCCGCCGCCTTCCGCGGCGGCGCCAACCGGACCCGCGATGAACCGAACCCTCAAGACCGCAATCGCGGCGGCGCTCGCCGTCGCCGCCACCAGCTATGCCAGCCCCTACTGGACGCTCTACCAGATGCGCGCGGCCATCCAGGCGCACGATGCCGACAAGTTCTCGCGCTACGTCGACTACCCCGCCCTGCGCGAAAACCTCAAGGAGCAACTGACCGCGTCGCTGCAGCAGAAGCTCGGCGCGGCGCCGGCCCTGCGCGACACGCCGCTGGCCGGCATCGGGCAGGCCATCGGCCAGGCCGTCATCCACACCATGATCGACACGATGGTGTCGCCGGCCGGCGTGATGGCGCTGATGGCCGGCGAGAAGCCCGCCGCCGCGCCTTCGGCACCTTCGGCGCCGCCGGCATCCGTCCCCGCCCCGCGGCAGGACTCGCCGGGCGCGGAAGACAGCGCACCGAAGCGCGAAGCCGCGAAGGACGCGATCAGGTATGCGCTGTCCTACCGCGGCCTGAACACGGTCGAGGCGTCGGCCACGAAGGACAACGGCGAGCGCATCGTCATCGGCCTCACGCGCGACGGCCTGTGGCGCTGGAAATGGAGCCGCATCGCCTTGCCGGATGTCGCCTTGCCCGCGCGCTAGCGCGCGGGAGGCGGCCGGCTCAGCGCACCCACTTGGCCTCGAGCAGCACCGCGGCCTTGATGGCCGCGACGGTCTCTTCCTCGCTGCGGAATTCGCCCAGCAGGCGCTTGGACTTGCCGCTCAGCACCGCGGCCTGCAAGGCCTTGGCAGAAGCCTCGGAGGTGCCCGGGTGCCAGCAGTAGCGCGCCGTCCAGGTGCCGTCCTGCAGGCGTTCGGCCACCCAGATGACGCGGAAATCCTCGAACACAACCCCGAAAGGTTCGTCTTCGTCCATCACACATACCTCCAAGACTCGTGATCGCTCCCCTCGGACAACACGGCCGTGCGCGGGCGGCCGGTGCCAGCAAGGCTGTCCGGCCGCGATCGGCTTCGGCACGGGCAGCGTGTCGCCGTCTTGCGGCGATCTGATCGGTCAGGGCTGGAGGCCCCCCTGATTTTTGCGTGATGCTAGCATGCGGCGCGGCGGTTCTGCCAGCGGTGCCGGCCGCCTCAGGTGGGGGGAATGTCGTGGCTGCCGCGTACCAGCAGGTCGGCCGGGCCGTCGCCCAGCACGCGCGGGCGGCGTGGCTGCAGTTCCAGCCCGAGGCGGATCAGCAGCTCGAACGCATCCGCCAGCAGATGCTGCTGGCGCGGCAGCAGGCTGGCGTACGGCATGTCGTAGATGGACTGGTGGGCACCGCGCGTGCCCTTGAGGCCGCGGTCGCGCGCCATGTCGGACAGCAGCGCGGCGAAGCCGTGCAGGTCCTCGGCGGCCAGGGCGGTGTTGAGCACGGCCGCCAGCACGTGTGGCGGCGACGAACCCCAGCCTATGGCGTCGGCGTTGGCCGCGCCCTTTTCGGATGCATCGAATGAGTTCATACCCCGATTAACGACCGCGACCCGCCGCCATGTAGGCCGGGACGCAAAACTTCTGGCGCGCGCGGCACCGCCGCTCAGTCCGCCGCATAGGCAACATGGTCCACCGTGGCATCGATCAGGCGGCAGGCGCGCGCCTGGGCACGGTCCGCCACCTCCAGCAGATCGCCCTGCTCATGGCCCATCCACGACTGCAGCGGCGAAGGATTGCGCACCTCCCCCTTGCCCTCCCGCACGATCGACGCGCTCACCAGGCAGCCGCGCGCGTGCTGCTGCACCGAGATCAGGACCACGTGGCCGCGGTAGTGCAGCGTTCTCGATTCGCTCATGATGTCTCCCTTTGCCGGGCATCGTAGCATGCCGCGGCGCAACGGGAGCGCGGCGCCGGCAGCGGGTCAGACACACTCCAGCGGCCGCTCGTGCGGGCGCCGCCCCATGCGCCAGACATTGGGCGGGTCGCCGTGGGCCGCGTTCTGGAACATCCACGCGCCGCACACCGTGCAGTGCCACGGCCGGTCCACCCAGCGCGAGTTGATCTCCAGGCCGAGCGCGCCCGCGCCGGACGCGGCCAGGTTCTCGTGCGGCAGCACCGAGGCCGGCGCGCCGACGAGCAGATGGCAGGGATCGCAAGCCTGCATGCCGTTACTCCAACGAGACCGCCGGCGGCCGCTTCACGAAGCGCCGCCGAACGGGTCGGCCGCGCCCTGGCCCGGCAACTCGGCCAGGTCGAATTCGTCGCGCGCCTTGTCCACCACGATGCGGATGCTCTTCTCGAAGCCGCTGGCATTGCCGAATGCCTTCATGTCCCAGTTGCGCCCGCGCGCGTCGCGCGGCTGCGCCTGCGGCAACGGCACGCGCACCTTCGCGCCGTCCTCGATGATGTCGTCGATACGCTGGATGCGCCGGCTCACCTCGTCCTGCAAGGCCCGTGCAGAGCGTTCGCGTTTGGCCATCGTCCACTCCTCGTCGTTGCGACCGGATGCTGCGGAAACCCGATGCCGCGAAAAAAGGCCGCGGCGATGCCGGCGCCCGCAGCGAACAAACGTCTGTTCCGAAAGACATGCAGAGCGCGCGGCCACGCCTTGATTGTAGAGTCAGCGCCGGAGCACTACAAACCCGATCATCTGCCCGCGTTCGCGCAAAGCGCCGATGTTTTTCCGGCCATGACGGCATGGCTTCGATCCTTCGCGGCAATGGCCCGGCAATTACGCAAATTGACCGATGCGCGGGTATTGCGGATATTCGAACATTCTGCGGATGCAAAAAGAAGCGCGGACAAAAAGAAAAAACCCGCACAGTCTTCACTGTGCGGGTTTCTCATGATGCTGGTCGGGGCGAGAGGATTTGAACCTCCGACCACCTGCACCCCATGCAGGTACGCTACCAGGCTGCGCTACGCCCCGAAAGAAAAAGATTATATCAGAAGCATTTGCTCGCTGGCTAGACCCTTGATGCACTTTTTACTGGTGCCGCGCGATCTGCCGAAGCTGCGCGAGCAGGTGCTGGACTTCCACCAGCTCATTGCGCAGGTTGTTGATGTCGAGCGAGAAGACCGGCGCCTCGTCGGCCGCCGCCGCGACCGCGGCCTGTTCTTCCTCGGCCGGCGCATGGCCGTGCTGCCGCCCTTCGTCGAGGCGGTTGCGCGCGCCGTTGATGGTGAAGCCCTGCTCGTACAACAGGTCGCGGATGCGGCGGATCAGCAGGACTTCATGGTGCTGGTAGTAGCGCCGGTTGCCGCGCCGCTTGACCGGCTTGAGCTGCGTGAATTCCTGCTCCCAGTACCGCAGCACGTGCGGCTTGACAGCGCAAAGCTCGCTGACTTCGCCGATGGTGAAGTAGCGCTTGGCGGGAATCGGCGGCAACGAAATGCGTTCGCTGGGTCTTTCCGACATACGGTGAATGGGCGGGCTTCAGGCCGTGCCGGCAGTGGTTGGCATGCCCGCGCGGACAGGTGCGCGGGCACGCGGGGCGATTCGGTACGGCAACCGAAGCGGCAATCGAAACGACGGACAGATGAGCAGGATAGCGACTGGCGACGCGGCTGGCAAACCGGCGTGAACCGGCGACGTGAACGCGCGACGCCAGTTCGCGGCGTCAGCCCGTCACCGCGATGCCGGCGCGTTCCTCCACCAGCGCCTTGAGCTTCTGGCTGGCATGGAACGTCACCACGCGCCGTGCGGTAATGGGAATGATCTCGCCGGTCTTGGGATTGCGCCCCGGGCGTTGCGGCTTGTCGCGCAACTGGAAGTTGCCGAAGCCGGACAGCTTGACGCTGTCGCCGTGTTCCAGCGCTTCGCGAATCACGTCGAAGAAGGCTTCGACCATGTCCTTGGATTCGCGCTTGTTGAGACCGACCTGGTCGAACAGCATTTCGGCGAGCTCGGCCTTGGTGAGCGTGGGTACCTCGGCGGCGCGGGCGTCGGCGGCCTCGTCGTCGAGCGATGCTGCCTGCCGGTCGCCTGCCTCACCCATTGCTGCGGCCATGAGATGCGCGTGTCGATCGTTCATTGTCATTCAGTGTGCGATCCGCCCGGATGCGGATGTCCGGGCGCTCCATTGTCATGTCGTCACGCCAGCCGGCGTGCCCGCTGGTTCAGCCGCGCAGCCGCGCCTGGAAGGCAGCGCCCGCGGCTTCGACCATGCAGCGCACCGCGCTGTCGACGGTTTCATCCTGGAGGGTCGCCCCAGTATCTTGCAAGGTCAGGCGGAACGCAAGGCTTTTCTCGTCCGCGCCGATGGCCGCGGAAGCGGCCTTCGGGCGGAACTCGTCGAACAGCGCGAGGCTCTGGCAGTAGCGCCCGTAGCCCTGTTTTTCGAGCGCCGCGCGCATGGTGTCGAGCAGGTCCTGCACGCGCACGGCCTGCTTCACCACCAGCGCGAGGTCGCGCACCGCGGCCGGGAACCTGGAGATTTCGGTGTAGCCCGGCAGCCCCACTTCGCGCAGCGCCTGCAGGTCCAGCTCGAACACCACCGGCGCCTGGCTGAGCTCGTATTCCTGCAGCCAGCGCGGATGCAGTTCGCCGATCACGCCGGCCGGCTTGCCGTCGATCAGCACCTGCGCGGCGCGGCCCGGGTGCAGCGCCGGATGCGAGACCGGCTCGAAGCGCGCCACGCGCGGATGCAGCAGCGCCTCGACGTCGCCCTTGACGTCGAAGAAGTCCACCGGGCGCGTGGCCACGCCCCACTGTTCCTCGAAGGCCGGGCCGTAGGCGATGCCGCCGGCCACCAGCGGCTGGCGATAGCCCGCCACGGTCAGGCCGCCGTCCGCCACCGACGCGTCGCGGTGGAACACGCGGCCGACCTCGAACAGGCGCACGCGCGAGGCCTTGCGGTTGAGGTTGTAGCGCACCTTGTCGAGCAGGCCGCCGATCAGCGTCGAGCGCATCACGGCAAGCTGGCTGGCGATCGGGTTGAGCAGGCGGATCGGGTTGTCGTTGGCGGCGAAGTCGCGTTCCCACTTCTCTTCGACGAAGGCGAAGTTGATCACTTCCTGGTAGTCGCGCGCGGCGATCGCGTGGCGCACCACGTGGTTGGAGCGGCGCGCCTCGCCGGTCGGGCGCATCTCGCTCTCGGCCACCGGCGGGCGCGCCGGGATGCGCTCGAAGCCGTAGATGCGCGCGACTTCCTCGATCAGGTCTTCCTCGATCTCGATGTCGAAGCGGTAGCTCGGCGGCGTCACCACGAACACTTCGCCGTCGGCGCCCTGCTCGCGCGTGAACTGCAGCCGCAGGCGCTGGAACACGTCGGTGATTTCCGCCGACGACAGCGCGATGCCGAGCACGCGCTCGGCGCGCGCCACGCGCAGGCGCACCGGCTTGCGCTGCGGCAGGTTGACGATCTGGTCGTCGACCGGGCCGGCCTGGCCGCCGCAGATCTCGAGAATCAGCGCGCTGATGCGCTCGATGTGCTCGACCGTGGTGGCGTAGTCCACGCCGCGCTCGAAGCGGTGGCCCGCGTCGGTGGCGAAGTTGTAGCGGCGCGAGCGGCCCTGGATCGCCTCGGGCCACCAGAACGCGGCTTCGAGGTAGATGTTGGCGGTGTCGAGCGAGACCGCGGTGCTGTCGCCGCCCATGATGCCGGCCAGGCTCTCGATTTCCTTGTCGTCGGCGATCACGCCGACCTGCTCGTCGAGCTCCACGGTGTTGCCGTTGAGCAGCTTGAGCTGCTCGCCCTTGCGGCCCCAGCGCACGTCGAGCCCGCCGTGGATCTTGTCCAGGTCGAACACGTGCGAGGGGCGGCCCAGCTCGAGCATCACGTAGTTGGAGATGTCCACCAGCGCGGAGATGCTGCGCTGGCCGGCGCGCTCGAGGCGCTGCACCATCCAGGCCGGCGTGGCCGCGCGCGCGTTCACGCCGCGGATCACGCGGCCGGAGAAGCGGCCGCACAGGTCGGGCGCCGACACCTTGACCGGCAGCTTGTCGGCCAGCGTCACGGCGACCGGCGTCATCTCCGGCAGCGTCAGCGCGGCGCCGGTGAGCGCGGCGACTTCGCGCGCCACGCCGTGGATCGACAGGCAGTCCGCCTTGTTGGGCGTGAGCTTGATGACGAAGACCTGGTCGTCGAGGTCCAGGTACTGGCGGATGTCCTGCCCGACCGGCGCGTCCGGCGGCAGGATCATCAGGCCGCCGTGGTCTTCCGACAGCTTGAGCTCGCGCGCCGAGCACAGCATGCCGAAGCTGTCCACGCCACGCAGCTTGCCGACCTTGATCTCGAACGGCTTTTTTTTT
>NZ_AQPL01000458.1:0-1610 GCF_000395345.1 Cupriavidus sp. WS
CTTGCCGCCCGCCTCGGCCGCCGGCAGCACCGCGCCGACCAGCGCGCACGGCACCAGGATGCCGGGCGCCACGTTGGGCGCGCCGCACACGATCTGCAGCGTCTGGCCGGTGCCGGCATCGACCTGGCACACGTTGAGGCGGTCGGCGTTGGGATGGCGCTCGGTGGCGAGCACGCGGGCCACCACCACCTTGTCGAACGGCGGCGCGACCGGGCCGACCTCTTCCACCTCCAGCCCGGCCATCGTCAGGCTGTGCGAGAGCGCGTCAGTGGTGACCTTGTCGGGATTGACGAAACTGCGAAGCCAGGATTCCGAGAATTGCATGGCGCTTCTGATCCGGTAAGTATTCTGTTCTGTTGAGTCGGTGACGTGATGCTCTGGCGCGCGGGCGGCCTCAGGCGAACTGGCGCAGGAAACGCGCGTCGCCTTCGAAGAACAGGCGCAGGTCGTTGATGCCGTAGCGGAGCATGGTCAGGCGTTCGAGGCCGGAGCCGAAGGCGAAGCCGATGTAGCGCTCGGGGTCCAGCCCCATGTTGCGCAGCACGTTCGGGTGCACCTGGCCCGAGCCGGAGATCTCCAGCCATCTGCCGTTGCCGAAAGCCATGTCGATTTCCGCCGACGGCTCGGTGAACGGGAAGTACGACGGGCGGAAGCGCACCTGGATGTCGTCGCGCTCGAAGAACTTGCGCAGGAAGTCGGTGTACACGCCCTTCAGGTCGGCGAAGCTCACGTCCTCGCCGATCCACAGGCCCTCGACCTGGTTGAACATCGGCGAGTGCGTGGCGTCGCTGTCGACGCGGTACGTGCGGCCCGGGCAGATCACCTTGATCGGCGGCATCGCGCGGCCCTTGTACTTCTCCACATGCATGCGCGCGTAGCGGACCTGCATCGGGCTGGTGTGGGTGCGCAGCAGCAGGAGCTTGCCCTCGCTGTCGCGGCCGTCCACGTAGAAGGTGTCCTGCATCGAGCGCGCCGGATGGTTGTCCGGGTTGTTCAGCGCGGTGAAGTTCATCCAGTCGGTCTCGATCTCGGGGCCGTCGGCCACGTCGAAGCCGACCGAGCCGAAGATCTGCTCGACGCGCTCCCAGGTGCGCATCACCGGGTGCAGGCTGCCGCGCGCCACGGCGCGCCCGGGCAGCGTGACGTCGATGGCCTCGGCGGCCAGCCGCGCGTTCATCAGCGCGTCGGCCAGCGCCTGGCGGCGCGCGTTGAGCGCGGCCTCGACCTGCTGCTTGGCCTGGTTGATGCGCGCGCCTTCGCTCTTGCGCGCCTCCGGGTCGAGCTTGCCGAGGCTCTTGAGCAGCTCGGTGAGCGCGCCGGTCTTGCCGAGAAAGCGGGCTTTTTCGTTTTCCAGCGAGGCGTTGTCGTTGGCGGCGGCGAAGGCGGCCTGGGCGTCGGCGACGATTTGATCCGGATCCAGAGACATGGCGGCGGTCGGCGATAAATTTGGCGTCCGGGTCACGGGAAGGGCCCGGGCGTGGGTTGGCACTAGGTGCGATGTGGGTGCCGGGCCCCGCGCGGCACCGGGAGCGGCGCGGGGCTCGTTTCGGATGCCGTCTCGCCCGCCGCGCCCGCCTGGCCGGCGGCGCGCAAGAAGACACAAACGGCAT
>NZ_AQPL01000459.1:0-3824 GCF_000395345.1 Cupriavidus sp. WS
GCGCCCGCCTGGCCGGCGGCGCGCAAGAAGACACAAACGGCATTCGAAATGAAAACGGGGCTCGGTGAGGAGCCCCGTTCTTGCAGGTCCGCCGGACGCGAATCCGGTGGAGATGCTGTCGACCTTGCGGTCGGTGCTTGCCCCCGGCCCGCCGCGCAGCTAGCGCGCCGGGCCGGAGCCGGCATCAGGCAACGGAGGCTTTCACCTGGTTGACGATGGCGGCAAAGGCAGGCTTGTCATGGATGGCCATGTCCGACAGCACCTTGCGGTCCAGTTCAATCGAGGCCTTCTTCAGACCGTTCATGAACACGCTGTAGGTCAGGCCATGCTCGCGCGTCGCGGCATTGATACGCGCAATCCAGAGCGCGCGGAACACGCGCTTCTTGTTGCGGCGATCGCGGTACGCGTACTGGCCGGCACGCATGACCGCCTGCTTGGCGATGCGGTAGACGTTATTGCGACGGCCGCGGAAACCCTTGGCAGCGTCGATGACTTTCTTGTGGCGGGCCCGTGCAGTGACCCCACGCTTGACTCGAGGCATGAAATGCTCCTTTCGTTTTCGTTAGGGGTTATGCGTAGGGCATCATTGCGCGAACGGACTTCAGGTTCGTCTCATGGACGTCCTGGGTGCCGCGCAGTTGACGCTTGTTCTTGGTGGTCTTCTTGGTCAGGATGTGACGCTTGAAGGCCTGGCCACGCTTGAACGAACCGTTCGGACGCGCAGTAAAGCGCTTGGAAGCGCTTTTCTTGGTCTTCATCTTCGGCATGAAAAACTCCAGCTCTATGACATGCATGCAGGTGGCCGGCTGGCGCCGACGCTTGCATGACCCGCATCCACTTGTTGTTGCGCGGCGCCCCGAGGGGCTGTCCGCGCCGTATTCGCGCACCGCCGCGCCCGGCGGAATTCTCCACCTGGCCGCGGCGACGCGCAGAATCTTACTTCTTCTTCTTGGGAGCCAGCACCATCACCATCTGGCGCCCTTCCATCTTCGGCATCTGCTCGACCTGGCCGACTTCTTCCAGGTCCGCCTTCAGGCGTTCGAGCACACGCGCGCCGATTTCCTGGTGCGCCATCTCACGGCCGCGGAAGCGCAGCGTGATCTTGGTCTTGTCGCCGTCTTCCAGGAACCGCTTCAGGTTGCGCAGCTTGACGTTGTAGTCGCCGTCATCCGTACCCGGCCGGAACTTGACTTCCTTGACCTGGATGATCTTCTGCTTCAGCTTGGCGTCGTGCGCGCGCTTGGCTTCCTCGTACTTGAACTTGCCGTAGTCCATGATACGGGCAACCGGCGGCACCGCGGTCGGCGCGATCTCCACCAAGTCCAAGTCCTTATCCTCAGCCAGGCGAAGCGCGTCCATGAACTTGACGATGCCGAGCTGCTCATTATCAACCCCGACCAGGCGCAATTCGGGTGCGCTGATTTCGCGGTTGATGCGATGACCTTTGTCTGTAGCGATGTTGCGTTACCTCAAGAAGACAAAAAACAAGCCGTGCTCATCCCATCAGGCTTTGCTGGCAACGTCCTGTTGCAGACGCTCCACAAACGCGGAAACGGGCATCACACCCAGATCCGCATTGCCACGGGCACGCACGGCCACTTGATTGGCATCCCGCTCCTTGTCGCCCACTACCAGCAGGTAGGGAATCTTCTGAAGGGAATGCTCGCGGATTTTATACGTAATTTTCTCGTTACGCAAATCCGCCTTGGCCCTAAATCCTTGTTTTAGCAGTGATTGCACGACGTTTTCGGCATATTCCGCCTGCGAGTCGGCAATATTCATCACGATGACCTGTTCCGGCGCCAGCCACGCGGGCAGCGCGCCGGCGTGATTCTCCAGCAGGATGCCCAGGAAACGCTCGAACGAGCCCAGGATGGCCCGGTGCAGCATCACCGGGCGCTTGCGCGCGTTGTCCTCGGAGACGTATTCGGCGCCCAGGCGCTCCGGCAGCACCAGGTCGAGCTGCAGCGTGCCGCACTGCCACGAGCGGCCGATCGCGTCCTTGATGTGGTACTCCACCTTCGGGCCGTAGAAAGCGCCCTCGCCCGGCAGTTCCTCCCACTCCACGCCGCAGGCGCGCAGC
This sequence comes from Cupriavidus sp. WS, assembly GCF_000395345.1. Classification (NCBI taxonomy): domain Bacteria; kingdom Pseudomonadati; phylum Pseudomonadota; class Betaproteobacteria; order Burkholderiales; family Burkholderiaceae; genus Cupriavidus; species Cupriavidus sp. WS. The sequence goes on from NZ_AQPL01000459.1 coordinate 2,084, forward strand.
GCCAGGCGCAGGCCTTCCTCGGCGTGGTCCCAGACCTCGTCGGAGCCGGCGCGCTGGTCGGGGCGCAGCGACAGCTTGACCGCCACGTCCTTGAAGCCGAAATCGTCATAGACCGAGAAGGCCAGTTCGTTGAAGGCCTTGGCCTCGGCCACGATCTGCTCTTCCGTGCAGAAGATGTGCGCATCGTCCTGCACAAAGCCGCGCACGCGCATCAGGCCGTGCAGCGCGCCCGAGGGCTCGTTGCGGTGGCAGGCGCCGAACTCGGCCAGGCGCAGCGGCAGGTCGCGGTAGGAGCGCAGGCCGTGGTTGAAGATCTGCACGTGGCCCGGGCAGTTCATCGGCTTGATCGCGTAGTCGCGCTTTTCCGACTCCGTGACGAACATGTTCTCCTTGTAGTTCTGCCAGTGGCCCGACTTCTCCCACAGCGAACGGTCCATCACCTGCGGCGTGCGCACTTCCTCGTAGCCGGCCTGCGTCAGGCGGCCGCGCATGTACTGCTCCACGGCCTGCCACACCTGCCAACCCTTCGGATGCCAGAACACCATGCCGGGCGCCTCTTCCTGCAGGTGGAACAGGTCGAGCAGCTTGCCCAGCTTGCGGTGGTCGCGCTTCTCGGCTTCCTCGAGCATGTGCAGGTAGGCTTCCTGGTCTTCCTTCCTGGCCCAGGCCGTGCCGTAGATGCGCTGGAGCATCTCGTTCTTGGCGTCGCCGCGCCAGTAGGCGCCGGCCACCTTCATCAGCTTGAAGACCTTGAGCTTGCCCGTGGACGGCACGTGCGGGCCGCGGCACAGGTCGACGAACTTGCCTTCGCGGTACAGGCCGATCTCCTGGTCCTGCGGAATCGACGCGATGATCTCGGCCTTGTACTTCTCGCCCATCGACTCGAACAGCTTCACGGCCTCGTCGCGGCTCCAGACTTCGCGCGTCACCTGCTCGTCCTTCTTCGCGAGCTCGGCCATCTTCTTCTCGATGGCGGCGAGGTCCTCGGGCGTGAAGGGGCGCTTGTACGAGAAGTCGTAGTAGAAGCCGTTCTCGATCACCGGGCCGATCGTCACCTGCGCGTCCGGGTACAGCTCCTTGACGGCATAGGCCAGCAAGTGCGCCGTCGAGTGGCGGATCACGTCGACGCCGTCGGCGTCCTTGTCCGTCACGATGGCCAGGCTCGCGTCCTGCTCGATCCGGTAGCTGGTGTCGACCATGCGGCCGTCCACCTTGCCGGCCAGGGCCGCCTTGGCCAGCCCGGCGCCAATGCTCTGCGCCACTTCTGCGACCGTCACCGGGCCGGGAAACTCGCGGCGGGAACCATCCGGCAGCGTGATTGCGATCATCTTGCACCTCATCAGGAATCCACCCGCCGGCGTCTGCGCGGCGGCAAGCGGATGAAAAGCATCTTGTAGCACCGGGCAGCCATGCGGGGCATGGGCCAGGCAGCGGGGATTTCGCGCGGTCGCATCGGCCGGCGACCGGCAGCATAGCAGGCGGCTAACGAGCGACAGACGAAAAAAAACGCAGCCAAGGCTGCGTTTTTCTCGATTTCAACTCCGGCCGGACCGGGATCAAGGCGCACCTCGACTACTGTCGCTAATTAGCGGTAGTAGTTCGCGATGTCTTCATCATGGCGCCTTCCGTTCCTGTGAGCGGGTTGAACCGGTACTGCGAAACTGGATACTGCGAATTGGTACTGCGCTACTGCGGGGTTACTGCCTGCTGCAATGCTTTTGGTAGGCTCGATTGGACTCGA
>NZ_AQPL01000460.1:0-20098 GCF_000395345.1 Cupriavidus sp. WS
AGAAAGTATGCCTGCCGCCCGGTGGTCAGCGCGCGGTTGCCGATTGCCTTGAATTCATCGAAACCTTCCGCCATTGTTGTTCACTCCGTTTTTTCCATGCCGTTACGCTCGGTCTTTCGTATCGGGCTGACCCTTTTCTTGTCGCAAATCTTGTTGCAAATGAAAAGTGACTAGATACGTTGTGGTCGTGGCACGCCATCGCTGCACTAGTCATCAAGTGACGACACAGCAAGTCAGGCTCGATCATAGAGGTGACGGCGGCGAGGCTTCAATCAGATTAATCCCATTTTCACTGATAAAATTCGTAAACCTGAATTAAAGGAAATTTCATTTCCAATGAATGCCAAATACGCAAAGGCATGCGGGCCGAATGCGGGCATATTGGCGATCCCCGCGCATTGACACTTGTTCGCAATGCGTGGCGCGCGAGCGACGCTGCCGTGCTCTCGGTGGATAGCCGAGCGGCGCGGAGCCAAAACGGCCAGCATGAGGCGGGTCCCGGGATCGACCTGGCACGGCGCGCGGCGCATGCTGCGGGTATGTCATGTATCGCGAGCAGCAGCGGACACCGAGAGTGTGATGACGGATGTTGTTCCCTGATACAGGCTATCTATACGCAGAAAATTCCATTTATTTCGAAGAAATTTCTGATAATAATCAGCCAATCCGGTGGCACGGAACTTATTGCTGGGAGCACCTGCGCGCGCCCCTTTCTGCGCTTCCGCAGTCCAGCCCCCTCTTCCAAGCCGGAGCCAGTCAGCAACAATCTGCGCTGGCGCAAGAAAACCCACCTTCCGCTGTCACAACGCGATTCCCCCCGCCGTCTTGTGATCATGCGAGGCGCGCAGGGCGCCCGCGAAACCAGGCAAAGGGAATCCCATGACTACGGCACGTCTCAATTTCTTTCAACTGGCCCCGGCCAATCTGAAGGCGATGATCCATCTCTCGGGCACCGTCAAGCAGAGCTCGCTCGGCCCGCGACTGGTGGAGCTGGTGCAACTGCGCGTCTCGCAGATCAACGGCTGCGGCGTCTGCATCGACATGCACTGGCGCGACCTCGTCAGGCAGGGGGCCGACGCGCGCCACCTGAATGCCATCGCCGGCTGGCGCGAGGCGCCGTTCTTCGACGCCCGCGAGCGCGCCGCGCTGGCCTGGGCGGAGGCCGTCAACGCGCTGCCGCAGCGCGACGACACCGATGCGGCCTACCCGGCGCTGCGCGAGCAGTTCAGCGAGAACGAGATCGCCGAGCTGTCCTACGCGATTGCCGCCATCCGGGGCTGGAACGTGATGAACCTCAGCCTGCGCAACCAGATCCCCGAGAACCCGCCGCCCGGATTCTGAGCGCGGGCGGCGCGGCCGGGACCGGCAAGACTTTGCCGGCGGCCGCGCCTGGCTCAGGGCACGCCGGGCGCCAGCTTCGTCGCGGCCAGCTCGCGGCCCAGCGCGGCGGCGATGCGCGCGAGCTTGTCCGGGTTGCGCTGCGCGTGGATGCGCACGATGCGCTCGCCGTCGGTCTCGATCGCCTGCGCCGATTCCAGCGCGCCGTCGATAAAGCGCAGCAGGCCCCACTCGCCGTTGAGGGTGACGGCCTCGAAGTGCACCGCGCCCCGGTATCTCAGGCTGGTGGCGAGGTAGAGCTGGGCGATGCGCCGGCCGCCGACGAGCGGCACGCCGAAGCTGGGCACCTTGCCGCCGCCGTCGCCGATCAGTTGCGCGTCCTCGGCCAGCATGGCCTTGAGCGCGCCGAACTCCCCGCGCGTGGCGGCGTCGGCGAAGCCCCGCAGCAGGCGCAGCTGGGTCTCGCGCGGGACCACGTAGCGCGGCCGCTCGTCCTGCAGCTGCACCTTCGCGCGGTGGACGATCTGCCGGCACGCGCTCTCGGTCTTGCCGAGCGCGTCGGCCACTTCGCCATAGTCCGCATCGAACACTTCGCGCAGCAGGAACGCCGCGCGCGCCTCGGGCGCGAGGCGCTCGAGCATGGCGAGAAAGGCGACCGACACGTCGTCGGCGCGCTCGACGATCTGCTCCGGCGTGGCCGGCGAATCGGCCATCACCGGCTCCGGCAGCCACGTGCCGACGTAGTGCTCGCGCTGCGCCTTGGCGCTGCGCAGCCGGTCGATGGCCAGGCGCGTGGTGACGGAGACCAGCCAGGCTTTGGCGCTGTCGAGGCGCCCCTTTTCGGTGCCGTGCCAGCGCAGCCACGCATCCTGCACGACTTCCTCGGCCTCGGCGGCGGAACCCAGCATGCGGTAGGCGATGCCCTGCAGGCGGGGGCGCAGGCGGGTAAAGGTGTTGGTGTCTTCGTTCATAGCTCCCCAGACGTTTGACGCCCCCGCGTTGTGACAGGTGACGGCCATGCCGGCCCGGCGGCGCGAACGGCGGGCTCCGGCTGGATTGATACTAGACCGTCCCGCGGCCCGCGGCGGCCCGGCATGCCCAGCCAAGGACAAACCATGCGCTGCCGGTGAAATAGGCGCGGGAGCGCTCCCCGCGGCCGCGCGCCGGCAGCGCGGCACCGGTCCGCCGCCGTCATGTTCCGCGGCTGCTTAAGAATCCGACACATTCGGCCGATAACGACAGTGCACGCAGGCTGCACTGCGGCGTCGCTTCGCCTAGGGGAAGGCCAGCGGCCACAGCGCGGGCCATTTCTCGGCCCAGCAGCATGCGTGGGTGGCGCCCTCCACCAGTTGCACGGGGGGCTGCCGCCCGGCCGGGAAGCGGGCGGCATAGGCGGCCACCACTTCGCGTGTGACGTTGGTATCGCTGTCGCCCACGAAATGGATCTGCGCGATGTCCTGCAGGCGGCGCCAGTCGTCGGCCGGATCGAGCGAGCCGTCCAGCGGCGGCACGCCGTGCAGCGTGGTCCACGCGCGCGGCGCCAGGTTGCCGGCCACCGTCACCAGCCGCACCACGTCGTGGCGCCGCGCGGCGACCAGGGCCGCCACGGCGCCGCCGCCGGAGTAGCCCACCAGCGCCAGGCGGCGCGCGCCGTAGCGCTGCATGAGCGCGTCGATGGCCTGGCTGGTGGCTTCGACCGCTTCGGCGGAGAAGCGCCGCGAGGTCCAGTCGGGCGTGCCGCAGCCGCGCCGGTCGTCGCCTTCGGCGAACTGGCACGGCCGCGCCAGGTAGACCGCGGTGCCGCGGACGTGGAGCAGGGCGAGTTCGAGCGCCACCGGGCGCAGGGGCGTGGGGTCGTCGGAGGGCTGCGTCGGGCTGAGCCAGGCCAGGCCGTCGCCTTCCAGGTAGACGGCCAGCGTGTCGGCAGGCTCGTCGACCGCCGTGGCGGGCGGCGCGTAGGCGGTGAGCACGAACGTGCGCGTGGGCAGGCGCAGACGCTGCCAGCCGTGCGCGAGCGCCAGGGTGTCGGCGCCCTGCCGGCGGTCGGCGGGCGAGAAATGGGTACAGGCAGCCAGCAGCGCGGCTGCCAGCAGGATCAGGATCGTTGTCCGCACGGGGAAAACCGGAAGCACCAGAGCGAGAGAGAGCACAGGCAGCACAGACCACCACCAGGGAGGAGATCCACGGCGCCACCAGCGTAGTTTCGAGAGGAAGAAATCAAGACCGGCCCGGCTTCCCCGAATCCCGGGCCGCACAGAACAATAAAAACAAAAAACAAAAAAAGTCGCGAAAACAAAGCAAGCGGCAAGTCTACTGCAGAGGCTTGCCCAACACCGGGTTCTTGCAAGCATGAAACAACAACGCAGTATCGTCCGGCAGGCTCGTTCTGCCCGTCCCGACGCATCGGCGCAATCCGCGCTGCCGCCGTCCCTGCCCCGCGCCATCGCCGGCGCCGTCCTGCTGGCGGCCGGCCCGCTGGCCTCGCTGCCGGCGCTGGCCTTGCCGGCACCGTGCCAGCTGTTCCAGCCCAATACCGTTTCCGGCACGCTCAACCAGACGTGCCAGCTCGGCTCCGCCAGCAGCCTGATCGTGACCTCGCCCGGCGGCCTGATCAGCGTGACCGGTGCCGCCGCGGTATCGGTCAGCGGGCTGCTCTCGCCCGTCACCGCGATCGAGAACCACGGCCGCATCGAGAGCCTCGGCAATCCCGGCCAGCCCTTATTGCCATCGCCGATGAACAATGGCGGCGATGCCATCGCGATCGGCATCACCGGCAACGGCGCCACCGCGCTCACGGTCAACGGCATCCTGAACGGCATCGAGGGCACCATTGCGGCAACCGGCGGCGGCGGCAGCGTGGGCATGCCCCTCATGCCCGACGGCAACGGCGGCGCAGCCACGGCCATCAGCGTGGTGACCGCCAAGGTCACCACCATCGACAACCACGGCACCGTCACGGCCATCGGCGGCATGGCCGGCAGCGGCAGCCCGTCACCGCTGCCGGGCGCCGCGGGCGGCAGCGGCATCGGCATCGACCTGCAATCGGCGAGCGTCGACACGCTGGTCAACAACGGCGCCGGCAGCACGATCAGCGGCACCGGCGGCGCAGGCGGCAGCGGCGCGGCGATGATGATGCCCGGTGCCGGCGGCCGCGGCATCGGCGTGAACATCACCTCCAGCACGGTCGGCTCCATCCGCAACGACGGCACTATCAGCGCCACCGGCGGCGCGGGCGGCCCCGGCATGCCAGGCCTGCCGGGGATGCCCGGCGGCGGCGCCAGCGCCGGCGCCGCCTACGGCATCAACATCCAGGGCAGCACGGTCGGCGGCATCGCCAACAACGGCACCATCAGCGTATCCTCTCCCGGCGGCCAGGCAGTCGGCATCAACGTGGGCAACAGCACGGTGGACAGCATCACCGTGGCGGGCACCATCAACGCGCCGGTTGCCATCATCATCGACCCTGCCAGCACCGTCACCAACGGCATCAGCGTCACCGGCGCGCTCAACGGCACGGTGGCGCTCAACAACGCCACGCTCAACCTCGACCTGAACAGCGCCGTCGTGACCGGTGCGGTCAGCGGCGGGGCCGGATCGGCGGTCAACGTCAACGGCACCTTCACCTCGGGCAACACCTTCAACGTCGGCACCTTCAACGTGGCCAGCAACGCGGTGTTCAACATGGGCCACGGCGTCACGGTATCGTCCGGCCTGAACAACGCCGGCACGCTGGCGGTGGCCGCGGGCACCACCGCCACCATCACCGGCAACTACACGCAGGCCGCCGGCGGCCTGTTCCAGACCGGCCTGGACAACGACGGCCGCTACGGCAAGCTGGTGGTCACCGGCACCGCCGACCTCTCCGCCAGCAACAGGATCGGCGTGAACGTGAGCGGCGCGCCGTCGCTCGTCGCCGGCACCACGGTGCAGCCCGGCATCATCACCGCCGGCACGCTGGTGGCCGGCCCCGCATTTACCGTGACCGACAACAGCGCGCTGTTCGACTTCATCGCCACGCGCAACGGCAATGCCGTGGACCTGTGCGTGGCGCGCGCGGGCGCCAGTTCCTGCTCCGCCGCCCCGGTCACGCCGGTCACGCCGCCGACGTCGGACCCCGTGCCCGCCGTCCCGGCACCGGCGCCCACGCCGGCGCCCGTCATCACCGTGGTGAGCAGCGTCACCGGCGCGCGCAACATGCCGGGCCTGGGCGCGGCGCAGGTGCTCGACGCCCTGATCTCGCAAGGCGCGGCCGCGCCGGCCGGCATGGCCCCGGTGATCACGGCACTCGGCACGCTTGCCACGGAACAGGCCGTCTCCGACGCCGTCAAGCAGACCCTGCCGCTGATGACCGCCGGCATGACGGAGGTGAACACCGCCGCCATGCACGCCACCAACCGCGTGATCCAGTCGCGCCAGGAAGCCAACCGCGGCCTGTCCTCCGGCGACGACTTCGTGGCCGACCGCCAGATCTGGTTCAAGCCCGTGGGCTCGTGGGCCAAGCAGAACGACCGCGACGGCGTGGCCGGCTACAAGGCGAACACCTACGGCATGGTGTTCGGCGCGGACAGCGCCGTCAACGACAAGATCCGTGTCGGCGGCGCCTTCTCGTACATGCACAGCCGCATCGACGGCAACTCGCCGGTGGCCGCGCAGAACGCCAGCGTGGACGGCTACCGCCTGATCGGCTACGGCAGCTACGGCCTCGACGCGCGCACCGACATCAGCGTGCAGGCGGACGTCGGCACCGGCCACAACGAAGGCCGGCGCAACATCAGCTTCGGTGGCCTCGACAGCCGCGCGTCGTCGAGCTACAACAGCTGGAACGCCCACTTCGGCGCCGGCCTGGGCCGCGTCTTCGACCTCGCGCCGAAGACCACCTTCACGCCGTCGGTGCGGGCCGACTACACCTTCATCCAGGATGCGGCCTACACCGAGACCGGCGCCGACGCGCTGAGCCTGGCCGTCGGCAGGAACACGGCCCGCGAGCTGATCCTCTCCACCGACGCCCGCCTCAACCAGGGCATCACCGAGCACGCCATGTTCACCGCCAACCTCGGCGTGGGCTACGACGCGCTGGCCCGGCAGTCGGCCATCGCGGCCTCCTACGTCGGCGGCGGCGCGCAGTTCGTCACGCGCGGCCTGTCCCCGGCGCGCTGGCTGATGCGCGGCGGCCTGGGCCTGGTGGTGACCAGCAGCAAGGCGATGGAAGTGACCGTGCGCTACGACGCCGAGGTGCGCGACCACTTCACCAACCAGACCGCGTCGGTGAAGGTGCGCCTGCCGTTCTAAGGCGCCCGCCCTGCCCGCCATCCCTCCCCGGGGCGGCGGGCAGGCGTCATCCAGGCCGCGCGATGCCACGCGGCATCGCGCGCCACGCGGCGTTTCGCACGTCCCCGCCCCGGGCATGGCCCGGGGTATCGGGCGCGTATTTCCCCCTTTGTTCCCTCGATTGCCCGCGTTTTTCGCGGCTTATCATCGCGACTTATCATCGCGTCCTATCATCGCCTCGCAGACGATGCCGTGCATGCCGGCACCGGTCCCTTCGCACCTCGCCATGACCGACCCTACCCCCGTCCCGCCAGTCCGGCCTCCCGGCCTGCTTGCCGCCCGCGGCCTCGCCGTCGGCGTGTTCGACCTGTTCCACGTGGGCCATCTGCGCTATCTGCAATACATCCGCGCGCGCTGCCTGACGCTGGTGACGGTGGTCACGCGCGACGCCACCGTGCAGGCCAACAAGCGGCGCGCACCGGCCATGCCGGAGGCGGAGCGGCTGGAGATCGTGCGCGGGCTGGGCTGGGTGGACGAGGCGCTGCTGCAGCCGGACAGCCTGGAGAACACCGAGAGCGCGCTGCGCTGGCTGGCGGCGCTGGCGGTGGACCACGTCTTCATCGGCGAGGACTGGCGCGGCAGCGCGCGCTGGGCGCGGCTGGAACCGCGCCTGGCCGCGCAGGGCATCGGGCTGAGCTGGACGCCGCGCACGGACGAGGTGTCGACCACGGTGCTGCGCCAGCGCATCCTGGCCAGCCTGAGCGAGTAAGGCCGGCGGCGGCAAACCCGGCCGCCGCCCGGGTCACCGCCCACACCCCGGCCCGCTTCAGGCGGCGGGGCGCAGGCCGGCCAGGCGGCCCTCCAGCACCGCGGCGAGGCGCAGCAGCAGGCCGTCCCGCGGGGTGTGCCGCTCGAGCACGAGCCGCACCAGCCGCAGGGCCTTTTCCCAGTAGCCGTTGAGGCAGGCATTGGCGATGCGCGAGTAGGCGTACCACTGCGTCAGTGCCGAGAATCCCACCAGGTTGTGGGCGCCGATGATGGTGTCGAAGGCGGGGTCCGGCACGCGCCAATCCTTGCCGTAGATGGTTTCGAGCCAGCCGTGCGGGTCTTCCAGCCACCACACCGGGCCGGCCGGGCCGGCCTGCTGCGCCAGCCGCAGCGGGCCCGGGAAGCGGGTCACGCGCTGGTGGGCGGCGGGCGCGCCCTGCCCGGTCCAGAAGCCGCCGAGCAGCGTGGCGCCGCCGGGCTCGGGCTGCAGGCCGCACAGGTCGAGCACCACGTCGTGGCGGGGATGATGGTAGCTCGCCATGTTGTCGATGGCGAAGAGCGGCGGCGGGCACTGCCAGCCGTGGGCGCGCAGGATGGCGTGCGCGGCGGGCAGCTCGGCCACCAGCAGGCCCAGGTCGAGATCCTTGTCGAACGGCAGCAGGCGGCGCTCGCGCACCAGGCCCAGCAGCGTGCCGGCATGGGCGAACGCGCGCACGCCGCCGGCCGCGAGCTGTGCCAGCGCCTGCCACAACAAGGCTTCGACCTGCGGGTCGGCGAGCCTGCGCATGGCGGGCTGCGGGTTGTGGACCAGCGGCGCCACGCACAGCGCCTCCAGCGCCTGCCGCTGCGCCTGCGCGCCGTCTGCCACGCGCTGCTGGTGCAGCAGCGCGGTGCCGAGGAAAAACAGCCAGTAGGGCCGCAGCGCGGGGTGCACGTCGGGCGCCGCCAGCAGGACCTGGCAGGCCTGCCGCACCGTGGCGGCGTGCCCCAGCTCGAGCCCGAGCTGGCACCAGGCGCGGATGTCGTCGGGCGGCATCGCGCCGCCTTGCTGCAGGCGCGCGTTCAGGGCGGCGAATGCCGCGGCGGGGTTGTTCTCCGCTTGTGCTTCCATGCTGCTTGTCGTCTCGCTGTCTTGTCGTCTCGTTGTCTCGCCGGTGCCGGGCCGCCTGTCTAGCCGGACGTGGCCCGGCATGACCCGACTTGGCCGGCGCGGTTCAGTCCACCGTCACCACGATCGCCACGCGCCGGTTCTCCGCCCGCCCCGCAGCGGTGCGGTTGTCGGCCACCGGGCGGGTCTTGCCGAGCCCGCGCACCTCGATGTTCTGCGGCAGGAAGGCGCTTTCGGCCAGCACCCTGGCCACCGCCTGCGCGCGCCGCACCGAGAGCTGCTGGTTGTATTCGGCGGAGCCGGAATCGTCGGTGTGGCCGTCGAGCCGGACGCGGTCGATGCCGGCCCCCTTGAGCGCCGTGCCGATGCGCTGCACCACCGCCCGGTGCTCGGCGCTGATGGTGTCCTCGTCGAGGCCGAACAGCACCTTCTCGGACAGGTTCAGTTCCCAGCCGCCGTCGGTGAGCTGGAAGCCCTGCTGCCTGAGCGTCTCGATCTGCGGCGGCGTCAGCCGGCCGGCCGCCGCGGGCGCGGGCGCCTGGCAGGCGGCCAGGCCCAGCGCGGCGATGGCGAGGGCCGTGCCCAGCCACAGTCTTGCGCGGGCGGACAGGTTCGATGGCACGATGGATCTCCTCTTCTGCGTTCCGTTGTCGCCGCCCGCGCTATTCGAGCACGGTCTCGGCCGCGGCCAGGTGCGGCTGCGCGCTTTGCCAGTGGCCGCCGCGGCCGCGCTTGGCCTGGTACATGGCTTCGTCGGCCTTCTGCAGCAGGCCGGCGGCGGTCTGCGCGTGCAGCGGGAACACCGCCAGGCCGATGCTGAGCGAGGCCTCGATGCTGGCGCCGCCGCTGAGCTGGATCGGGTCCTTCATGCGCAGCAGGATGTGCTCGGCCACCTGGATGATGTCGGCCGGCTTGCGCAGCGCGGTGATCAGCACGGCGAACTCGTCGCCGCCGATGCGCGCGACCAGGTCGCCGTCGCGCAGGCAGGCGCGGATGCGCTGGGCGATGCCGGCCAGCACTTCGTCGCCGGCGGCATGGCCGAAGGTGTCGTTGATTTCCTTGAAGGCGTCGCTGTCGAGGTAGAGCACGCCGACGCGCGCCTTCGAGGCGGTGGCGAAGCGCACGGCGCGGTGCAGCGCGTCCTCGAAGGCGGCTCGGTTGAGCACCCCGGTCAGGCTGTCGTGGCTGGCGCGGTGCGCGAGCGAGCGGTTCTCGTGCTGGAGCTGGTCCTGCCAGCTTTCGAGCTCGTCGAGCAGGCCGTTGAAGTCCTCGCCCAGCGCATTGAGCTCGGCGATGTGCGCCGGCGGCGTGCGCTGGTCGAAGGCCCGCTCGGAACGCACCGCGTGGGCCACGCGCATGAGGTTGCGCACCGGCTCGATGATGTGCACCAGCATGCGGCTCGACATGTAGTGCGCGCTCACCGCGGTCAGCAGCAGGCAGGCCAGCAGGCCGAACAGGCCGCTGAGCACGAACTCGAACAGCTTGCCGGGATCGGCGGTCAGGCGCACGGTGCCGACCACCTGCGTCTCGTGCATGATGACCTGCTCCACCGAGCCGGGCGCCATCAGCCGGCTGGCCAGCTTCTGCAGGCCGGCGAAGCGCGCGCGCACGGGCTGCTGCCATTCGGCCAGCAGGCGGCTGTCGCGGTCGTAGACGCTGGCCTGCGCCACTTCCGCGGTGGCGATGGCGACCAGCGCGTCGCGCGCCGCGGCCGGGTCGCGGAACACCACCGGCGCTTCCAGCGTATAGGCCAGCGAACGCGCGATCAGGTGCAGGTTGTGGTCGGCATAGACGCGTAGCGCGGTCAGCCCGAGCGCGGTCAGCGAGAGGCCGGCCGTGCAGACCGCGATCAGCGCCACGCTCAGGTGAATGCGGCGCAGCGCGTGATAGAGCGTGGGGCGCGGCGGCGGCGCGTCCGGGCGCGAGCGCGGCTTCATAGCGCGGGCGTCCGCCGCCGGCCGAGCTGCAGCACGCCGGGATGGATGTGGATGCCGCTGCGCGCGACCGAGTCGAGGTTGACGCGGAAGGTGACGCGGTTGTCGGCCACGTTGAGGCAGAACATGCTGCCGGTCTCGCACTCGAAGTCTTCCTCGGTGATGACCAGCACCGGGCGCCCGCTCAGTTCGGCCGCCACCCGCCGGCGGCTGGCGTCGGTCATCGCGGCCAGGTAGACGGAATCGCAGCCGGTCATCGCGCCGGCGCCGGTGACGTCGATGCGGCGCGCCTGCACCACGCGCCCGGTGGCGAGCGTGCCGCCGTCGGCCAGCTTGCCGGCATAGCGCGCCGTGCCGTCCACGCACAGGCGCAGCACCTCGCGCTCGACCGGCCAGCGCGCGTAGCCGAGCAGGCTGTACACCGTGCGCACCACGGCCTCGGAGCGCGACTGCGGGGTATCGGCCGCGGCGCCGGGCGGCGGCACGCACAGCAGCGCGGCGCACAAGGCCGACAGGAGGCGGAGGAGCGGAAGCCGGCGCAGGTACCTGGGCCGGCTGCCCGCATCGTCCGGGACGATCGCGGAATGGGGCAAGAAAGGACTACCTGCCAAGTGACGGGTTCCGGGCAGACCGGGCCGAACTGCGCGCGAACCGGTCCGGTTCTGGCTGGCGCGCGGCGCCCCCGCGCGCACCGCGCCGGGGAAAGCCGTGCCAGACCACATACTATATCGGCGCGGCGGGAACGTTATTTACCCCTCCGATAGGCGGAAGCCCGTGGCCAACCCGGCTGAGCCGGCCGACCCTGCGCGCTTGCGGCGTTGCGCCCCGCGCTCATTACAATGGGGCCTGGCCCATCCCGCGCAACGCGCCGCCTCCCATGAGCGACACCAAGACACCGCTGCGCTCCCTGCCGGCGCGGCTCTACCTGCTGGGCGCCGCCATCCTGGCGGCCGGCTGGACCGCCGCCGTGCTGATCTACCTGAACGCCGCGCGCGCGGAAACCTCGCCCGACCTGCTGTACGGCCCCGGCTGGCAGCGGCAGTACGACTTCCAGCTCGAGCGCATCGGCGGCAAGGCGGCGGTGCTGGCGGCCGAGTTCTCGCAGTGGTTCGGCGGCCTGTGGCACGGCCGGCAACTGGCGGTGACGCTGGCGATCCTGGCCACGGTGGCGGCGCTGCTGTGCTTCGCGGTGGCGCACGAGCTGGCGCTCATGGCGAGACACCGGCGCGGCGGGGAAGACGAGGGCGAGGACTGAGCGCCGCATCGGCGGTCGCGCCGGCGCCGCACTGAAGCCGCACTGAAGCCGCACCGAGCCCATACAAGGCCGCCCCGACGCCACCTCGCCGCGTCAGAGCAGCGGCAGGCCCGCGTTGCGCTTGACCTCGCGCAGCGACAGCAGCGACTCCACCGCCGTCACGCCGGGCAAGGTGCGCAGGACGTCGCGCATGAAGATGCCGTAGTCGTCGAGGTCGCGCGCCACCACCAGCAGCAGGTAGTCGGCGCTGCCCGATACGTTGTGGCACGAGATGATGCGCGGGATGGCCTGCACCTCGCGCTCGAAGCGGTCGGACAGTTCGCGGCTGTGCACGCCGAAGCGCACCTGCGTGAAGGCCATCAGCCCCAGCCCGAGCGCCCGGCGCGACAGCATGGCGCGATAGCCCTCGATGTAGCCCTCGGCCTCGAGCCGCCTGAGCCGGCGCGCGCACGGCGTCTCGCTCAATCCCACGGATTCCGCCAGGCTGGCGTTGGTGGCGCGGCCGTCGGCCTGCACCTCCGCCAGGATCGCGCGGTCCAACTTGTCGAGTTCCATCGCCGTTTCTCCCGGAAATGGGCAAAGATTAGCGCATTCCGCCAAAGGATGGCCGCCGGACGTGGAAAATCGCCTGAAATCCCTCCGCCTCCGGCGCGATCATGATGCCGTTCCCAACGGAGTCGCATCATGGTTTCCCTGCATCTGCTGCTGACCTTCATCGGCGCGCTGGCCGTGGTCTACGCGCTGCCCGGCCCCGACATGGCGCTGGTGCTCCAGACCAGCACCGCGCGCGGCGTGCCGCACGGGCTGGCCGCCGCCGCCGGGCTGGCGCTGGCGCGGGCCGCGCACGTCACGCTTTCCGCGTGCGGCGTGGCCGCGCTGCTGCGCGCGGCGCCGTGGCTGTACCAGGGCGTGCGCGTGGCCGGCGGCCTGTACCTGGCCTGGGTGGCCATCCAGATCCTGCGCGGCCCGGCCTTCGGCATGGAAGCCGGCGCGGACCGCGCCGACGCCGCCGCGCCGCTGCGCGCCTCGGTGGCGCGCGGCGCGCTGAGCAGCCTGCTCAACCCGAAGGCGCTGCTGTTCTGCTCGGTGCTGCTGCCGCAGTTCGTCGACCCGCACGGCGCGCCGGTGTGGTCGCAGGTGCTGGAGCTTGGCGTGGTGCTGGTGCTGACCGGCATCGCCTTCGACCTGGCCTGCGTGTTCGGCGCGGTGCGCATGGCCGCGTGGCTGCGCGGCAGCCCGCGCGCGCAGGCCTTCCAGCGCTGGTCGTTCTCGGCGGTGCTGCTGGCCTTCGCGGCACGGCTGTCGCTGGAGTGAGCGCGGCGCCGGTCATTCCAGCGGGTAGCGCCTGACGAGGTCGCCGAGCCGCGCGCTGTCCTCGCGCACCTGCGCCGCGAACTCGGCCGGCGAGTTGACCACCGGCTCGGCGCCGGCGGCGGCGATGGTCTTGCGCACGTCGGCATCCTTCACGGCTTCGCGCAGCGCGGCCACCACGCCCTGCAGCACCGGCGCCGGCGTGCCCCTGGGCGCGAACAGGCCGTACCACGTGACGGACTGGAACTGCGGGTAGCCGGCCTCGGCGGTGGTGGGCACCTCGGGCAGCGCGGCCGCGCGCTTCGGCCCCTGCGTGGCCAGGATGCGCAGCGCGCCGCTCTTGTAGTGCGGCAGCGCCGCCGTGATGCCGGTAAACGCCAGGTTGACGTTGTTGGCGATCAGGTCGGTGACGATGGGGCCGGTGCCGCGGTAGTTGACCACGACGAGGTTGGGCAGGCCGGCCTCCTCCGCGAGCTGCCTGCCCGAGATGCGCGCGAGGCTCTCGCCGCCGCCCAGCGAGCACGAGCGGCCCGGCGCCTTGCAGTACTGCACGAACTCGGCCAGCGTCTTCACCGGCAGCTTGCCGCTCGCCACCACGGCGGCGGGCGACTGCGAGATGGCCGTCACCGGATCGAGCCGCGCGAGCGGGTCGACGCCCTTGAGGCCCGGCGTGTACCGCGTGACCACGATGGCCGGCACCTGCAGCAGCAGCGTGTAGCCGTCGGGCCGGGCCTCCATCACGCGGCGCGTGCCGATCAGGCCGTCGGCGCCGGGCAGGTTCTCCACCACCACGGGCTGGCCCCACAGCACGCCGAGCTGCTTCGACACGGCGCGCGCGGTGGCGTCGGTGCCGCCGCCGGCCGCGTAGGGCACCACCAGCGTGACGGGGCGGTCCGGGCGCCACGCGGCCTGCGTGCCGGCGGCGGCCGATGCTGCAGCCGATGCGGCCAGCGAGGCCGCGGGCGCGGCGGCCAGCAGCGCCACGGCGCACGCGGGCGCCGCCAGGGCGCGCGCGAGGCCATGCCGTCGTTCGACGAAGGGATGCATGTTGTCTCCTTGTTTTTCCATGTTCTTATGTGTCCACCCGACGCGGCAGCGGGCGGGCGGCGGCGGGCGGCGGATCAGGCCGCGCCCCCGCGCCGCACCGCCCACGCCCACGGCCGGCGCGCGCGGTCGGCCTGCTGCCAGGCGCGGATCAGCTCGTCGTCCTTGAGCGTGAGGCCGATGTCGTCGAGGCCGTGCAGCAGCGCCTCGCGGCGCAGCGGGTCGACCGGGAACGCGATGGCGGTGCCGTCGGGCGCGGTCAGCGTGGCCGCCGCCAGGTCCACCCGCAGCGGCGCGCCGCGCGCGCACTGCGCGGCCAGGGCCGTCACCGCCGCCGCGGGCAGGCGGATCGGCAGCAGGCCGTTCTGGAAGCAGTTGTTGTAGAAGATGTCGCCGTAGCTCGGCGCGATCACGCAGCGCACGCCCATGCCCATCAGCGCCCACACCGCGCCCTCGCGCGAGGAGCCGCAGCCGAAGTTGGCGCCGGCCAGCAGCACCGGCGCGCCGCGGAAGGCCGGCTGGTTGAGCACGAAGCCGGGGTCCTCGCTGCCGTCGGCGCGGTAGCGCAGCGCCTCCAGCGCGTAGGGGCCGAGCTGGTCGCGCGGCAGGCTGGTCAGGCGCTCGATGCGGATGATGACGTCGGTGTCGAGGTTGGCGCGCAGCAGCGGCGCGGCCGCGCCCGTCACCACGGTAAACGGTGGCATGGTCATGCAAGGCTCCGCACGTCAATGATGCAGCCGGTCACGGCCGCCGCGGCGGCCATCGCCGGGCTGGCGAGATGGGTGCGGGCGCCCGGTCCCTGGCGCCCGACGAAGTTGCGGTTGGAGGTGGAGACCGAGCGCTGCCCGGGCGGCACCTGCTCGCCGTTGGCGGCCACGCACATGCTGCAGCCCGGCTCGCGCCAGGCGAAGCCGGCCGCCTCGAACACCGCGCGCAGGCCCTCGGCCTCGGCCGCGCGCCTGACGTTCTCGGAGCCCGGCACCACCCACGCCGTCACGCCCGGCGCGACGTGGCGCCCGCGCGCCACGGCGGCGGCGGCACGCAGGTCGGACAGGCGCGAGTTGGCGCACGAGCCGATGAAGACCCAGTCGACCGGCGTGCCGGCGATCGGTGCGTTGGGCGCCAGGCCCATGTAGTCCAGCGCGGCGCCGATGGCCGCGCGCGCCGCGTCGTCGGACGCCGCGGCCGGGTCGGGGATGGTGCCGCCGATGGCGATGGCCTGCTCGGGGCTGGTGCCCCAGGTGATGGTCGGCACCACCGCCGCGGCATCGATCGTCTCTTCGCGGTCGAACCGCGCGCCGTCGTCGCTGGCCAGCGTGCGCCAGTAGTCCGCCGCCGCCTCGAACTGCGCGCCGGCGGGCGCGTAGGGACGGCCGCGCAGCCATTCGATGGTGCGCTCGTCCGGCGCCACCATGCCGAAGCGCGCGCCCAGCTCCACGCTGAGATTGCACAGCGTCAGGCGCCCTTCCACCTCCAGCGCGCTGATGGCCGGGCCGGCGAACTCGATGGCGTGGTCCACGCCGGCGGCCGCGCCGAGCTTGCCGATGATGTGCAGCGCCAGGTCCTTGGCGGTGACGCCCGCGGCCAGCGCGCCTTCGCAGCGGATGCGCATGCGGCGCGGCTTCTGCTGGCGCAGCGTCTGCGTGGCGAGCGCGTGCGTGCTCTCGGACGAGCCCACGCCGAACGCCATCGCGCCGAGGCCGCCGTTGGTGCAGGTGTGGCTGTCGCCGCAGATCACGGTCAGGCCCGGCAGCACGATGCCCAGCTCGGGCCCCATCACGTGGACGATGCCCTGCCCCGGCTGGCCGAGGTCGAACAGGGTCACGCCGGCCGCCGCGGTACTCTCGCGCAGCGCGGTCCACAGCCGCCCGCCCGGGGCGAAGGTATGGCCGTCGCGCCCGGGGCGGCTCGACACCGCGTGGTCCGGCGTGGCGAACACCAGCGCCGGATCGTGCAGCGGCAGGCCGCGCGCGGCCACCTGGCCCAGCGCGGGCGGGCCGGACAGGTCGTGCAGCAGGTGGCGGTCGATGTGCAGCAGCGCCCAGCCATCGCCGAGCTCGCGCACCACGTGCGCGTCCCAGAGCTTGTCGAACAGGGTGCGCGGCATGTTCAGCCCGCCTTTGCGCCGGCCGGCGCGTCGGGGTGGGTGGCGCGCGCGCCGGCGTTGAAGCGCTGGCGCAGGCCGTCCCATTCGTCGGCGCCGAAGCGGCGGAAGGTCTGGCCCACGCTGGCCGACACGGCCGGCGCGGTGAAGGTGGCCCTGAGCTGCGCCAGCGCGGCGTCGCCGGCCTCGATGGCGGCCTTGAGCATCAGGCCCGGCAGGATGGCCAGCTTGTAGCCCATCGCCTCGGCCTCGCGCAGGTCGAAGACCGGCGTGCGCCCGCCGGGCACCACGTTGAGCAGGCACGGGCCGCGCACCAGCCGGGGCACCGCCGCCACTTCCTCCAGCGTCTGCGTGGCTTCCACGAAGGCCATGTCGGCGCCGGCTCCGAGCGCGGCGTTGGCGCGCCGCACGGCTTCGTCCAGCCCCAGCACGGCGCGCGCGTCGGTGCGCGCGATGATGAGGAAGTCCGGCGTGCGGCGCGCCTCCACGGCGGCGCGGATCTTGGAGACGAACTCGTCGTGCGCGATCACTTCCTTGCCGTCCAGGTGGCCGCAGCGCTTGGGCGCGACCTGATCCTCGATATGGACCGCGGCCACGCCGCGCGCCTCGTACTCGCGCACGGTGCGGGTGACGTTGAGCTCGTTGCCGTAGCCGGTGTCGGCGTCGGCGATCAGCGGAATGGCCGTGGCGCGCGCCATCACCGCCGCGTTCTCGACCATCTCGCTCATGGTCAGCAGGCCGAAGTCGGGAAAGCCGCGCGCGGCCGAGGTGCCGGCGCCGGTCATGTAGCAGGCGGCAAAGCCGGCCTGCTCGACCAGGCGGGCGCCGATGGCATCGTATGCGCCGGGGGCGATGATCATGCCGGGCGCCCGGAGGCGCTGGCGGAGGGTGGCTGCGGGAGTCATTGGGTGGTCCTGTGGTGCGTTTTGGCGGGAAATGGGCGGGTGGCGCGGGATGCGGAACAGGGAATGCGGGATGCGTGACCGGCGACGCGGCCGGCCGGCGGCCTCGCCATGCCTGCGCGATCCTCGTCTCCGTTGTTCTTGTGGCTCGTGTTTATGTGTTTATATTCTAGATACAACTACTCGCGACAGTCAAGAACGGGGAAATCCCGCAGGAAGCGTTGTGCTATGCTCCCCACGCCACGAAAACGCCATCCCATGCCGCGCAATACCACCACCGCTTCGCCGCTTTCGCCGCTGGGCCAGATGCCCGGCACCTCGCTGCATCGCCAGTTGTTCATCGTGCTGCGCGACGAAATCACGCGCGGCGTCTACGCGGAAACCGGGGCCCTGCCGAAGGAAGAGGCGCTGTGCGAGCGCTTTGGCGTGTCGCGCATCACGGTGCGGCGCGCGCTGGCCGACCTGGCCGCGCTCGGCATGGTGGAGCGCCGCCACGGGCTGGGCACCTTCGTGCGCCCCGAGGCGCGGGTGGAGCGCAGCAGCCCCACGCTGAGCGTGATCGACGGCCTGCGCAAGACCGCGCTGGAAACCGAGGTGGAAGTGCTGGAAGTGGGCACGGCGGTGCCGCCGCCGGACATCGCCGCGCTGCTGCAGCTGCCGCCCGGCGAGCGCGCCGTGCACGCGCTGCGCCTGCGCAGCATGTCGGGCACGCCGGTCATGCTGACCGACGCCTGGGTGCCGGCCGCGCTGGGCAGGCGCGTGACCGCCGCGGCGCTGCGCAAGCGCGCGCTCTACGAGATCCTGATGGCGCAGGGCGTGAAGTTCGGCCGCGTGGTGCAGGAGATTTCCGCGCAGGCCGCCGACCCGGCCATCGCCGGCTGGCTGCATACCGAGGTCGGCGCGCCGCTGCTGAAGCTGGTGCGGCTGATGCACGATCCCGCCGCGCGGCCGGTGCAATACATCACGGTATCGATGTCGCCCGAGCGCAGCCGGATCCTGATGGACATCTCGGCCGACCAGGTGAACACGCTGAGCGCCGGGCGCTTCGTGCACGACGTGCCGAAGGACTGAGGCGCCAGGGCGCCGGGAACGGGCGGGTGGCACCCGGCGGGCCGGGGCCGGGATGCCGCGCGCGGCATGGCGCGCGCGGCGACTTGCCGCCGGCTCAGCCGGCGACGCGCGGCCTGACGCGGCTGGCGGCGTCCTTGGCGCGCGCGCGCGCGGTTTCCACGTCGGCGTCGTAGGCCAGCGCCACGCCCATGCGGCGCTTGACGAAGCTTTCCGGCTTGCCGAACAGGCGCAGCTCGGTCTGCGGCACGCGCAGCGCTTCGTCCACGCCGTCGAAGACCACGCCGGCCGCGTCCACGCCGCCGTAAATCACGGCGCTGGCGCCCGGGCTCTTGAGCGCGGTGCTGACCGGCAGGCCGAGGATGGCGCGCGCGTGCAGCTCGAACTCGTTCTGCCACTGGGTGATCATCGTGACCATGCCGGTGTCGTGCGGGCGCGGGCTGACTTCGCTGAACCAGACCTGCTCGCCCTTGACGAACAGCTCCACGCCGAACAGGCCCTGGCCGCCGAGGTTGGCGGTGACGGCCTGGGCGATTTGCTGCGCGGTCTCGAGCGCGGCCGGGTGCATCGGGTGCGGCTGCCAGCTTTCCACATAGTCGCCGCTGACCTGCACGTGGCCGATGGGCTCGCAGAAGTGCGTGCCGACCTGGCCGTCGGCGCCGACCGCGCGCACCGTCAGCAGCGTGATCTCGTAGTCGAAATCGATGAAGCCTTCCACGATCACGCGGCCGTGGCTGACGCGGCCGCCGGCCATCGCGTAGTCCCAGGCGGCCTTGACGCCCTCGGGGCCGTCGATCTTGCTCTGGCCCTTGCCGGAGCTGCTCATCACCGGCTTGACCACGCACGGGTAGCCGATGCCGCCGTCGATGGCAGCCTGCAGCTCTTCGAGCGAGTCGCAGAACTTGTAGGGGCTGGTGGGCACGCCGAGCGTTTCCGCGGCCAGGCGGCGGATGCCTTCGCGGTCCATCGTGAGCCGCGCCGCGCGCGCGGTGGGGATCACGCGCACCACGCCCTGCGCTTCCAGCGCTTCGAGCATGGGCGTGGCGATGGCTTCGATCTCCGGCACCACGAGGTCGGGCCGCTCGGCCTCGATCAGCGCCTTGAGCTGCTCCGGATCGCTCATGGCGATGGTGCGGGCATGGTGGGCGACCTGCTGGCCGGGCGCGTTGTCGTAGCGGTCGACCGCGATGGTTTCCACGCCGAGCCGCTGCAGCGCGATCAGGACTTCCTTGCCGAGTTCGCCGGAGCCCAGCAACATGACTTTGGTCGCGCCGGGCGACAGGGGGGTGCCGAGAGTGGTCATCTGAGACCTTCGAGATCAAGTCAAAACCGGGATTGTACGTCGAGGCAGGCGGCACGCCCGCGCGGGCCCGCTCAGGGAATCAGCTTGCGCACGTCGCGCTGCCACGACGGCTCGCCGCAGCCCGAGGGGCTTTCCGGACCGAGCAGCGTGAAGTAGCCGCGGCCCTTCATGCAGGCCTCGTAGGCGCGCACCTTGGCGCACCGGCCGGCGCCGGCCTGCTGCGCGGCAGTCTTGCACTGCGCGATGGAGCGGTCCATCGGGCCGAAGTCGAGGAAGTCCGGATTCACGGCGCCGGCGGCGAAGCTGTCGGGGCCGCCGGCCGAGAACTCGACGGGCCCGGTGCAGCCGGCCAGCAGCAGGGCCGCGGCCATCAGCGCACCGGCGGGAACGGACCAGCGGAATCTCATGGCACGGCCTCCGGAAGTGAGTGCTGCTGGATCATACCCCGATGTCCGCCGCCATTCGCGCGCGCCGGCGGCGATTTTTGCGGCGCGGCCTTGGAACGCGCGCGCCGGGCAAATACACTTCGTCCACGGCTTCCATCCCGGACGCCATCGCATCAGGAGTGAGCATGAAGATCGACTTGTCGGGCAAGATCGCCCTGGTTTCCGGCTCCACCGCCGGCATCGGCCTGGCCACCGCCAGGGGACTTGCCGGCGCCGGCGCGCGCGTGATCGTCAACGGCCGCAGCGAGG